>CATKXA010000006.1 GCA_949840475.1 uncultured Thermoanaerobacterales bacterium
CAAATGAGTTTAAAGAGTATTGGCATTGGAGTATAAATAAACACAAATATTGCAATGGTTGGGAACAACAACATAAAGAACATTACTCCAGCTACTGGTGTGAACGTCATAGCCCAAATTATTGCAAATACCAATGGCAGCATTGCAAACACGTGCAATATACTTCTAAGAACTCGTCGTTTTTTTGTTTTTTCTAGCCCCTCATCAAGCAAGACGCTTGTTGCAGAGCTCAATGTTGAATTATAACTATATCGGTTTTTCTTTGTTGAGTACTCATCGCCATTTTTAAAGAGTGCATTAAAGTAATCTCTCTCACGCTTCTTTTGCCAGTAATACTTATCATTCTTTTGGATTTGTGGATACTCTTTTAATTTAGTAATAACTAAATCATACTTATTTTCGTTCTCTAAACTTATTAGACCTAAACTTGCCCAGTGTATCATAAGAGCAGATAAATCTTTTGGCTTCGCCTTGCCCCTATATGCCTTAGCAATAACTAATGGCGACAAACCATAAGGTGGAGTGAACGTTGGAACAACAACGCACTTTTTATCTACAATATTTAAAGACAATATTATTACCATTGCAAGCAAAGCCAAAATAATTGAGGCTAAAAGCAAGTAGTAGACAGCGTTTGGGGTAAATGAGGTCATAAAGTATCCCTCACTTAAAATAACTTGCACGGTTAAACCATTCTTTTTAGGCATAGACATATTAAGCTCGCAGGTAAGTGTTAAATTGTCTTGGTCAAGCTCGCAATTAACTGCACTGTTTGACAAAGAAGCCATGCCGTTTGTTCTAAAGCTTATGTCCGCCCCTTCTATGCTTTTAGGGAAATGGATAGTTGCTTTAAACGAGTCTACCTTACTGTAAAAGCCATAGTCTAGAAGGTCAAAAGTAAAGTCGTCAAAATCGTTTATGAAGTCATGACCGAGGTTATAAGTATACTTGATTTCATACTCATAAGTTCCCGCGTCCTTTATGTCATTACCTACTAGTATGTAATAATACTCGTTGTCGCGTTCAAGGTCGCTCCATTCTTTAGTAAAGTCAGTGTCATTTTCGCCCTTAATCTTTACAGACAAAAGCTCAAGCTCATGATACGTAGTTGTTTTATATTTTTTATTATTTACAATACGCGTTGTAGTATTAGCTCTAGACACGCATCTTTCAAAGCCACGGTTTATGCCACCGAACTTATAGGTTATAGTTGTTCTCTCGGTAATGTTGAGTTTTTTATCTTCAGAAATGTAAATCTCTTTTTCAAGTCTATCGTAATTTATGTTGGCATCTTTAATGTCTTCAGCCTTCGCTTCGCTTGCATTCAAATTGCCAACAAAAAAGTTACCACTAAAGCTAACAATAGCAGTAGCTACAATTATTACGAACATAAAAATATTTAATATATATTTAGTAAACTTTTTCATAGTTAGTATTATATCATATGCAATTAACCAAATCAATAATTTAAATAACCTGAAAAATTTTTATAAAAAAAAGACAGAATTTTCTGTCTTTAATCTAGATGCATAGCTAGTAAGTAGCAAGTTAAACCCTTAGGGTGGTCTTTTAGTATTCCATAAAGCTCAAAGCCCTTCTTCTCATAAAAAGGCTTAGCTTGGAAATTCCATGTTTCCGCTTTAATGCCTGTACACTTATGTATCTTTGCATACTCAACAATGTTTTCTATAAGCTTAGTGCCATAACCGCTTCTTCTGTATTTTTCTTTGATGAATAAAATATCAATATAAATCCAATTATACTCGTCAATATAAAAACCAGTACCACCAACCAAGGTTCCTTCATCATACAAATAAAAGCCCTCATTTTTTATTTTACGTTTGTATATTTTAGGATTCAAATTATCATTCTTTGACTTTTTATAATTATACTTAATTATTGCTTTATCAATTTTTTTATAAAGCTTAGCCTTGTTTGAATATCTTATTTCCATACCTATCTCCTTATTGTTCTTGTTTTATAGTTTTATCATTTAAATTTTGTTTTCTCTCTTCTAGTTTCCAGTGAATGAAGCCATAGATATCGTTAACTAAAAATACGCAGAATGATATGACTGTTGGCAAATAAAGCGTTCCGCTATTTATAACCACAATGCTCCATAGCACTATTAGTATAACATCATTTAAAATAAAAGCAATAGCATAGTACGAACATCTTCTGAGCATCAAATATGATGCAACAGCTGACGTAATTAATGAAATTGTGCTAACAATCAACTCATTAGTGTTTAAAGCCCTAAGCACAAAGTAGAAAATGACAGTAGCAATAAGTGTACCAATAGCAAGCCATAAATATTCATAGCCGTGAATTTTGTTAACCTCAACAACACTCTGGTTGCTTGAGTTTTTATTTTTAAGCCACGATACTATTGACGCAATGCTGATTGGTATCATAAGTCCAATATAAATGATTGCTTCGCCATAGTATTTTTGCGAAATAGAAATGATTGCGTACAAAATATTATATACAATATTTATAAATGGTGCGAATACCAAGCCCTTAGCAACAGACATAACAGACACAACACCAACTATAGACACAACCAAAGAAAACCAGTTTTTATCAACGCCAAATATGAAGCAAGTTACAATAGCTACAATGCTTGATACCAAAAATATAATTTCAAAGAGCGTCCAGTTTTTTAAAAATTTTTTCATGCGTTATTATTATATTCCTCCGAGTCGCTGTTGTCATTTAAAAGAGCGTACTTGTTTATAGCTTTAGAGTTTATTGACCAGCTATCAACAAAACCAATCAAAGCCCCTAGGTCTATTTTAGCAACAGCACCTTCACCTTTGCTTTCAATCTTTCCAAAAGCAAACTCGTCGCCAGTTGATGTACTCACAACCAGCTCCGCCTCTTGTCCATAATTTATCTCAAGCAAATAGAAAGTGTTTATTAAGCTTAATGCATCAATGCAATCAAGGTCAAGGCTATTAGTTTTTGTTCTTAAAGTGATTGTTGATGAGGATACATTTTTAGCAATTTGAAGCTGCTTAGATAGACTTTCAAAGTCCGCATCCTCTAAAAGCTCATAAGAAACCTTCTCATTTGTTTCCTTTGTTTGCCTAGTCGCTTGCCCTTTTTCATTGATAATGCTTTGTATTTCTTCAATTTGCTTAAAGCGTGTATCTACTTGTTCGATGTCTATATCCGTGCTATGTTTACCAATTAGAGCTTTATAAAAATCGTTTTTAACTGTTTGGCTTACCGGCTGTTTTTTTGATTTATCCGCTACAGAAGTGTAAAAATACAACTCATTATTATTTTGTACATAAAAACCAACCGTTACACCATTTCTATTCAAACAGTAGATGTTTTGCAAATTAGGGAATTGTTTATAAAAAATATTATACTTTCTAAACGCATCAATTAATGTACAAATTTTGTTTTGCGAAATCTTATCTGACGGCAACCTTACGCCCTTTTTATTACTCAAGATTGTAAGTACTCTAGTGTACGCAACTCTATTGATATTTTTATTGTCACAAAAGTACTTCCCGCTTTCAATGTTTGCAAGATTTTCAAAAACATATTTTAAATCGTTGCTTTCTTTTAGCAAGTTATCTGAGTGATAAAAAAGTACTCTTTTAAAGACTTCTTGCTCAATCTCAGCAGCTTCTTTTCCGCAAACAATATCCTCACCTTTTTCATATAGCTTAACGAGGTTGATAATCGAATTTCTTTTTATATACGCATCAAGGTTGTTATTGAAAAAGTCAGCAAAATCTAAAGGCTCTATATTTTGCTCAACATATTTAGCAAATCTTTTTAACCTATAGTAGCCAGAGTAGTCATTAACGCCAGTGATTTTTTCTGTCAACAAATCTGTTACCATTTCATCAATCGCATTTTCATTTATATCTATTAGCGATTTGCTTTTAACAAAATGGAGTAGCTCATGACAGAGCAAACTTCTGTTATAGTTTGGTGTGCCATTATTGTACTCAGGCAACTCTATTGTCGTTGTTGTGTTTAAATATCTTCCGCCGTACCTTGGTCCGCCAGGCTTGCCAATTCTAGGGTCAACTTCTAATGTAAGGTCTTTTAAATACTTATTAAATATGTCGTCAATACTTACTTTTAAGCCCTTAATGTTTGCATGAAAATAATCCTTGATTGTTTGAACAAGGTCAAATAACGTTCTCTTCCAGTTCATATCAACACAATTCATCTTCTAGCCTCTAATCTATATATTTAAAAGAAGTGACTGCTTCCATTAAAAAAGTATCAACACTATCACTCTTATTGTTTTCTGACGCAAAATATCCAACAGCACCATTTTTGTTGAGCTTTATAAAAAATGCTGTTTCATATAAATCATCAGCTTTTTGATACTTAATCATATATACCTTTAAATTGTTTTCAGGTAAAACCAAATATTGCTTTTCTAAAATTTGATAGTCATTATCAAGCACATAAGCATTTGAAAAGTCAAAAAAGTCCTCTTCGCTTTCGCCATTTAAATACCCAAGAAAAACAAGCTTCAAATTTGCCTTTAGGTTTTTGTTTACTAAATAATCCAAACAATCAACACTGCTTTCAATCAGCTTTTGTTTTGCTCGTTCATCAGCTTGCCAATCGTTGCTTTCAAGAGTAAATTCATAACCGAAATTGTTTTTTACTTTTTTCATTTCTTCTCCAAAAAACATTTTGCTTATTATAGTAATTATACCAAACAAAGCCAGGCTGGTCAATAGCATGCAAACAAAAAAACTAGCTATAGCTAGTTTAAATTAAACAAAATAAATACCCTATTACTGGGCCCAAAAATATTGCTATATAAATTAGAGTTATCCATGGCTGATATTTAACATAAAACTCTTTAAAGCTTAGGCTCCAAGGGTGTTTTATAATAACCCAGCCAAAGAGGTCAAACACAATACAAATTCCCACCCAAATAGCACCAGTTATTAATGCTTCATTAATAGTAATATCTGCTAAGCCTCTCATGTACAGAAAACCAAAGATAGAAAAAAGAATAATGTTATAAAGCGGGTGCCAAGGCTTTGTCTTTTCATAACCTTCGCCCATGCCGTCTTTATCCATAGGCTTCATTTTTCTGACATAGATGTTAAAAATTGTGTGCAGCATGCCAACAATAGTCACTAAAATATAGCACACCCAAAACCAAAGCATAGACATTCCAAAATTCTGCATAAACACCTCTAAATTTTAAAATCTGCAACCACTGGCAAGTGGTCACTATAGTCAAGCTCTAAAATATCGCAATAGCTAACGCTGTTTTTAAGACTTTGGCTAGCTAATATATAATCAATACGATATTTCCAGCTATGGTACGAATTGTCCCACCTTGAGCGATAGCTTCTCCAAGAGTACTTTATAGTTTGCCTGTTTTGCTCTCTAAAACAATCTATCATACCCAGGCTTAAAAGGTCAGAAAAAGCCTGCCTTTCAATGGGCAAAAACACCGATTTATTTTTGCATTCTTTAGGGTTGGTTAGGTCTATTTCATTATGGGCAATGTTATAATCCCCAACACAAACAACCTTATATTTTGATTGCAATTTGGCAATAAACTTATTCAGTGCATCAAGATATTGCATCTTGAAATCAAGCCTAGTATTCCCATTTGGAATATAAGCATTTATTATAGCGTAATCTTTAATAAAAATAGTTGTTGTTCTGCCCTCATTGTCTTGCCAAAACTCGTCCATTCCAAATACTACTTTGTCTGGTTTAAGCTTAGTCAAAGTTAATGTGCCCGCATAACCTGCAACGCTTCCGCAATTAAAAATTGGCGTGTACGCTTTAAGAGGGCTTTCCTCTGCTTGCATAGAAAAGAAATCCATTTGGCTCTCATTTTTAAAAAGCAACTGCCTGCTAAGCTCCTCGTTGCACCTTACTTCTTGAAAGCAATAGATATCTGCATCGTACTGCTCTATCCACTTATCAAGCCCCAGCTTAACACTAGCCCTAATGCCATTAATGTTGTATGTTACGACCCTCATTTATTTCTCCTGCTTTTGTCAAGTTCCTCGCATGTTTGCTCAATGATGCTCTTAATTTTAGCTTTATTATCTAAGTCCTTAATTCTTAGCATCGGCTTTGCTCCCTTGTAAGGTATTTCTTTTTCCAAGCCAAAATCAGTTTTTATAGCTTTTATAAGCAATCTTTCATCATAGATACCACCAAATAATACACCGTTCAAATAAAGCAAGTATTCTCCCATCATAGGTCTGCAAAAAATGCCGTCCAAAGTATCCAGCCTTTCTAAAATATAATCTCTAAATTCTTTTGATGTTGCCATGCTATTTACCTCAAAGATATTATACAATATTTTTAATATGCTTGTACATTAAAATAAAAAATAAAGGCTAAGGTTTATAAATTTTGAAACTAGCAAAAAATATAAAAGAACTTTATCGTGAGTGATAAAGCTCTTTTTTTATTGATTTCAAATATTTGATGATTTCAAGTTTATATTTAAACAAGCAAAATTCCGCCATTAACATTAAGGTTTTCACCATTGATGTAATCAGCTTTATCGCTTAATAAGAATTCTACTAAATTAGCAGTATCTTCAACAGTGCCAAGTCTTTTGCTAGGATTTTTATTTGTAGTTGCTTGAATTTCTTCTTCGGTATAACTTTGTTTACCTAACGGAGTTAATGTAAGAGATGGACTAACGGTATTTACTCTTATATTGTATTTCGCAAGTTCTAATGCACAACATTTTGTCAACATTATTGTTGCAGACTCTGATGTGCAATATGCGAGTGAACTATCCATCGGCCTTGTTCCTAATCTTGAAGCAATATTCACTATACGTGGCATTTCAGATTTTTTCATCAAATGAATTGCATTCTTTATACACTTAAAACGAGCAATTAGATTAACATTCAATTCGTGTTTAAATTCATCTACACTTAAATCTTCTATTGACAATACTTTATCATAGGCGGCACAATTAACAAGCCCGTCTAATTTATTAAACTTTTTAGAAATATTTACAAACATTTCATCAATTTGTTTTTCATCTGAAAGGTCGCATTTTTGCAAGAAAATGTTATGTTTGAATTCATATAATTCTTGCATAGTTTCTTTTGCCATTTTTTCATTGTGCCCATAATGAATTATAACTTTTGCATTGTCTTCTAATAATTGCTTAGCAATCTGTCTGCCGATGCCAGATGTAGAACCAGTTACCAAAATAACTTTATCGCTAAAATCTATTTTCATATTGCTTCTCCTTGTAAATATTATATCATAAACTTTCGCATTCCGTATCAAAAATTCAAAAATATTTGTAAAATTTAGATTTGGCATTTAGGCGTGTGCTTGTATATAACAAGTGGCTCGGCTTCGCCTCGCCAGACAAGCACACGCCTAAACTTAATTTTGCTCAAAAAAGAGCGGTTGCTTGCGGAGCGTAACGCACACCGCTCTTTTGTTTTCTTCTCTCTATTTTCTAGTTTAAGCGAATATTCTTTGTTGTCAAGGTCAATGCGAGTGTCTTATAATTTTTAGGCTTGTTATTTGAACGACAACCTGTGACAACGGCAGAAGTATTCGATTTATTTTGCAGTTAAGAGAGAGTTAGGAGCAAAAAGAAAACATAGGCTGTTTTTGTCTATGTTTTTCTTTTATTATTCCGCTAGTTTCAAAATTGATTGACCAAATAGCCTTTATTTTTTTCTTGCTTCTTTTCTTTTCTGCTTTCTTATCTCTTTTATGATTTGAGTTTCTTTTTCAACCTGTTCAACACGTAAGTCAATCATTCGTTTTGCTAGTTCTAATGCCTCGTCATTAACAATTTTAATCTGAGTTTCTTCAGGCTTTAAAGGAACTTCGCCAGTTAGCCTTAAACGCTGCATGTCGTCGCTTTCAGAAACAAAGTAAGCTATAACAATGCCTTTTTTGATACCAAGTCTAATGTAGTTTTTGTTTCCCACACCAACAGCAACATGAGTTCTTGTCTCTTTTGCTCTGGCATTTGGTTTAACATCGGCATAATCACGAAGTTTGTTAAAATAACTTCTTTGCTTTGACGGAAGTTTCCAATAAGCTTCTTGCAAATTCATTTTGTTAACAGAATTAATTACAACAGCATTGTTTGGAACCTTTTTCAAGTTTCCGTCTTCTTCCTCAGGTTCTATTTCTTCTGGCTCAACTTTTTCCTCTTGCACAGGTTCCTCTTCAGCGTTAGCCACGCTATTTACCTGAGCCTGCATTTCTTCTAGTTGTTTTACAAGCTCAAGCTTCTCTTTTTCAAGCCTATCTCTTTCTTCTTTTAAAGCCTGCTCTTTGTCATCTTCAACAATAGCATTTGCAACACTAATCTTTTCAGCTTCTTCTTTTGCTCTCGCTTCTTCAAGTTGCCTTTTCAAGTTTTCTCTTTCTTGCTCGAGCTGTTTTTGAAGTTCAAGTCTTGCACTTTCTAGCTCCTTTTGAAGCTCTTGTTTTTCTCTTTCAAGTTTTTCAAGCTCAGCATTATTTGAATAATTGGAAGCATTCTTTATGTTCAACATTTCAAGTAGCCAATCCTTAGTAATGAACTTGCTTGTGTCTGGCTCTTTTTCAACAACCTTTTCTACAATACGTTCAACTACAACAGGCTCTTGATATTCACGAACGCTACTTGGCTCAACATATCTTATACGCTTACTTGGAATCTGCATCTCATCTCTACTAAATGATCTAACTTCTTCCTCGGCTTCAATAGTTCTTGCTTCTTGCTTTTTTGCTTTGTTTGATAGTTCTTCAATAAGCTTGCTAGATAACTCATACTCACTTTCAAGCCTTTCAATAAGCTCAATCTCTTCGGCAATTTGCTTCTCAATATCGTCGTTTTCATCAATGCTATCTAAGATTTCCTCAGTCCCATCAACCTCTTGCTGATACTGCCTCATAAGCTCTTGAAGTTGACTATTTTGAGCGACTGCAGTACTACTATCTACGCTATTAGGGATTTGCATTCCTTGAGCGTTTTTTTCAGTATTTAAAGCATTTTCAAAAGTCTTGTTTACGCTTTCGGTGTTTTCAGCAGGTTTTTCTAAACTCCCTTGTTTAAGGCTTTCAATAAGTTTTCTTTTTTCCTCAAGTAAGAGTTTCTTTTTCTTTGCCTTTTTCATACTAGAAACGCTAACAGCAATTATTACAATAACTAAAATTAAAGCAACAACACCAATCAAAACATATAACCAGTTTTTTGCAAAGAACTCCTTGATAGCAGCTAGATAGCCAGTTGTAAAGCTATCTTGCCCACCACTTGGAGCTTCAGTGGAGTCAGTCACACCACCTGCAGAATACGCAAATGTTAAATTATCATTAGTTAAAACAATACTAATGCCTGTGCATAACATCAAAGTTATGCACACGGCTATAAATATTAAATTAATTATCTTCTTTTTCATAATTAATTGTCCTTATTGTCTTTTAATAGTTCAGATATTTTGCTTCTCAAAACTTCTTGGTTCGCTTCAAGTTGTTTACGTCTTTCTCGCAATTCGTTTAGTTTGTCTAGATTCTTGTTTTGTTCTAATTGTTTGCGTCTTGCTTTCTGTTGTTGCATAGCTTTTAGTTCTTGCTCGTATTGTGACATATTAGCACTTACGCCACCCATGCTAGCGTTGTAAGAACTTTGATTGCTTTGCATGTTTTCAAAGGCCTGCTTTTTGTTTTTCTCAGCATAGTACATATCAAGCATAGCTTTGAATTTTTCAAAGTCTGACATGCCATTTACATCTTGCATTCCGCTTTGTGGCTCTACTGTGCTGTTTACGCCACTCATAGCCCTTTGGTCAAAGCCCTGCATTTGACCCATGCTCTGGTTGTTTGAGCCAGAAGCTTGTGCTCTCATATCCTGCTCATTAGCTATTTGGTCAACATTAAAGTTGCTAGGTCTTGCCATTTTATTATCAGCACTAATATTTTCAAATGACTGCCTTGTCTGCTTTGGCTGATACTGTTGCCAATTATTAGTTTGCCTTGGCTCTATTTGGTCTGCAGAAGGCTGAGCCACATAGCCCCCAGCCGTTGGTTGATAATATTGCATTGGCTCAACATAATTGTATCCGCCTTGCATGTTTGGACCCATATTAACTGGAGGTTGAGCGTTGTAGTTTGGTGCAAAATATGGTTGATTAACAGGTTGTTGCCATGTACTATTATTTTGACCCATACTTGCTTTTAATTCATCTAGTTGTTTTTGAAGTTCTAGTTTTTCTTGCTCAAATTTTTGTCTTTCAGCATCAAGAGCATCACTGTTCGTGCTTTCATTTTGCTTAGCACCTTTTTGCTCTTGTTTTGGTTTCTTGTCTTCCTCTTCTTTCTTAGCAAGTAACAATGCTTGCTTTTTCTTCTTATGCTTTTTGGCTGCTACTATTATGATAATTAATAAAATCAATACAGCGATAGCAATTAGAAGCCATAACCAGTTTGCTTTTATAAACATAGCAAACTTTTCTGCAAAGCCTGGTTCTGGTGCTTTATACTCAAATTCAGTAGTAGTTTCTGCTTCGGTATGATCCTTATTTACTACAATGTAGTTGTCGGCATCAGCTAGCTTCAATACTGCTGTGTAAGTTTCGCCGTCAATCATGTCAGCAATAGCAACTTCGTTGCCATCTTTGTCTAGGTAAACGATTGTAAACTTATCTTTGTCTGCTTCATCTTCTGGAACAAATACAGCAACACCGTCTTTATTCTCCCACGAACCAACAATTAAGCCTTCTTTAATCTCCCAACTAATAGTAACAACTTCTTCGCCGTCAACAACTTCTCTAAGTATTTTAAAAGTAGTTGGCTCATCGCCACCAGCAGACTCAATAATGATGCTACCAACAAACTCAGGTTTATATTTGAATTTAAGAACATAATTACCAACTGCTGTTTGTAAGTTGCTATCACTATCGGCAGTAAGTTCTACAAATAGTCCCCAGTTCGCAAATGGCAATAAATGGTCAAATACATTAATTTCACTGCCAGTGTATCTAATCTCCTCAACAGTAGGAACTGTAATAACTAGCGGTGTAATTTGGACAGTTAATTCAACCTCAGAAAAAGTATCATCGTCCCAAATAGCATTATGGTCACTTTTTAACCCAAACAAAATTTTATAAGTTCCAACCTCAGTTTGAGTTAAGTTTCCACTGATGATGTAAACATATTCTTTAATTAAATCCCAATTAGCAATAACAAAGCTTTGAGCATAGCCATTGTAAACAAGCACTTCTTCAGAAATTATAGGCTTAGCAACTTTAATAACTTCTTGCTCTTCGCCAAAAGCTCTAAACTCATACTCTGTTCTAGCCCCTTCGCCAAACTTATAGTTGATGCTATCTGTTAGCACTAGTTTAACAACATAAGATTTGTTAAAGCTTATATTGCCAGTCACGATTTGTCCGTATTCATCGTATACAACATACTCAAAAACACCTGACGGTACTGGTTTTTCACTTACAACATTACAAGTTGGGAGTTCAAGCCCGCCAGAATACGTCCAGCCATTAGTAGTTAAAACAACTTGTTCAATGGTAATAATAAAGCTTCTATTCTTTATTTTATAAACGTCTTTTAAATCGCCCTCAATCTCAATTTCAACAAAATATAATCCAGCATTTGTAGGAATTTCGCCTTCGCCAAGCTCAATAGTAAAGTCGCCGTTTTCATCTTGAACAAAGTATTTAACACTAAACGCCAATGAACCATACTTAGGTATTAGTGGTTGTGCTTCTCCATTATAAACGGTTTTGTTGTCTTTATAGTTGTGAGTAATAGTTATAGGCAAACGATCATCGCCTACTTCAAATGATGTCCAAGCATAGTCTGTATGGTTTAAAGTATTTTCAACAACATGCGTAGACTCACTCTCTGGATTTAATCTTACTCTAACATAATATGTTACAGCACCTTGAACAACTTCTATATCTTCTAGTTGTATTTGGTTTTGGAATGCTGAATCTGTAAAGTATTCAAGCAATAAATATGTTGAAAACTCTTCATATACTAAAGGCTCTAGTATAATTATAGTTTCACCAGTGCTCTCGATAACATATTCTCTTTCAACCCATTGTCTTGGAGCATTAGACACTTCAATAGTAACTTTATTAATACGCCATTCACGAGTGACTGTTGCAGTTGTACCATCGTTTAAAATTTCTATCCAGTCAAAACTTGAATTATTTGTGAAGATATGGTTTTCATCTGAATACAAAGTATATCCAGCAGTATAAACGCCAACATCTCTCGCAGTATTTTTGTAAATACCGCCAGCCGCTTGTGAGTCTATCCAACTAGGCGAGTTTATTATAGACATTGTATAGTTGCCCATATTGTAAATAAATTCTTTATCATCCGCCCATGTCAATACGCCCAAATCATATTCAAGAGGCTTTATTCTCCAGTTGATACTATACACAGTTTGAATACCGCTTGCAAATTCATAGCCCTCTTCACATGTTAGCGTCACTTGGGTAATATAATTACCAACATTTGTAGCTTCTTCATTCGAATAAGTTACAATAACGCCCTTTGGCAATTTGCTAGGGTCTAAGCTGATAGTATATGGTTGTCCATTATATTCAATAACCGCACCATCAACAATCTCAACACCCATTCCGGCAACAAGGTTGTTTGATTGCCAGTTAATATTAACCTCTTTAATAGTTGCTTGCAATACAAAGAACTCAAACGGTGCTGTCATATTAACAAGCGTATAGTTGCGATTTATGTCTTTCTCTTCATCAAGCTCAACATATAATTGATATTTAGTATTGGCAGAGAAATTCTCCGTGTTGATAGTAACTACCAACATATCGCCCTCAACTACCATTGCATCATCTGGAACTAGGACGATATCTCCACCAACTGGTTTATAATAAACTTTTAAAGCAACAGCTTCTCCATTTACAATACCCTTTACATGTAGGATAATAGAATCAACTTCGCCTTTTTCCCAGCTGCTTTGAATTTCATCAAAGTTAGCAATTTCAACAGTCAATTCAGCCTTAGTAATAACCAAGGTTATGATTCTAGTATTTGATGAGTTTGAAGCACTATCTGACCATTGCATATTTAGAGGATCTGAAAGCGTAACAGCTACTGTGTACACACCAACAGCTTTTGCTCTAAATGAACCTTGAGTATAAGTGAGGTTCCCGGTAAGCTCACCAATAACAAAGTTACTAGCAGCTGTTCCATCTGAATTGTTAACAAGAGTAAAGAATTGCTCACGACCATTATATTGAACAGTTGTTGTTGAACCCGTGATATTTGCAGAGGTTACATTGTCGCCAGTAAAGTATGGAACTGCAACAACTTGTTTTGGTTTAGTAAAAGTTGTATCGCCAGCCTTGTCTAAAACATAGTTACAATTATCTGCATTTATTATGTACGCCCTTGCTGAATATTTACCAGCATTGGTAGGCAACTCTTTAAACCAGGCAGTCCCCCCCGATTTTAAGTACTCTATACCAAATTCAGGAGCTGTACCATTTGTAATATCTCTTTCATATATAGCAATGTTTGGCTGTATACTTTCGCCTTCTCTCAAAGTACCTTGCTCTGTTATAGGCAACGTTTGAACACTGATTACTTTTTTATTTATAGTTATTGTAACTTCCGTTTCTCTCGTTGTCGTACCAAGACTAGAGAATATTACATTATCATTAATTAATACAATCTTTATCTTATAAGTACCAGCGTCAGTAAGATTACCTTCCCCGTGTTCAAAATCCACAAAGGCGGCATTATACCAACTCTCCAGCGTCAGAATATTAGTATGGTCTTGGCCATCATACTCAAAAGTTATATCCTTTGGAGAAATTGGTCGGTAATTCATTATTAGTTGCACGGTTACCGACCGCTCTTCAGTCGTTGAGAACTTATAGTTATCACTCTTCAGCGTGACTGTCGCCGTGTATGTGGCGACATCTGTAAAGTTATAATTAGGATCATAACTTATATCCATGATAGTTTCGTCAAACCATGACAGCTTTTCAAATACATGCGGCGAGCCATCATATATAAAACTGACATCTTCGGGTGTATCTACGGGCTTTGGCGTAATTGTAATAGTTACTGTTCTAGTTTTTAAATCTGGGTTAGAACCTGAAGAATGGAACCCGTCTTTTGCAGTAAAGGTTGCTGTATATGTTCCTACATCTGTATGTGCGTCCAAGCCATCTGCAGATGTAAAAGTCATTTTACTAGAATCATAATATGTAAGCGATGAAAATGATTTTGCAGTTCCATCATAAGTATAAGTTACATTGTTTGGCATTAATACACTACGTGAAGAATCTTTTTCAGCCGCAGTCAAATTCAAGTGCAAACATGCACGAACTGCACGTGAGTTGTTAGTAGCGTAAGAATTAAAATTTCCCGCTGCATCTATTATAGTACCATACCCATTACCTGAACGAAGATACCATTCTGCATTTGCTCTTCTCTGTCCTTGAAAGCACTCCCACAAACTTCCCCATTGACCAATCTCCGAATAAGATGGCAACCAAATATAGTCATCTTTCCAAGTATTATAATAAGTTTTATCTTTTAATGGAGTATAGTAAGATCCATTGATAGTTCCATTAGGTGTACCATAAGCATCGTTAGCCCATGTATAACCTTGCTTGCTATCACTTTCATTTTTATAGTTTTCAAACTCTTGATACTTAATTTTAGAAGGCTTTACAATATAATTAGTTAAAGAGCCAGTTACACTTGGCATTGTATAAAGTGCATATTTATTGCTTGAATTTTGTTTGTTCGCATTAGTCAATGTAGTTGCAGACGCTGATCCAATATATCCACATCCATTTGCATTCAATGTTTCATTTCTAATAAATGACGTTGCATACATAGAACATGGATATTTTTCTGAAGTTGAATCTTTCCACCACTTGTTCCAAACAGATTGTGTATAATTACCATATTGAAGCAAGGTAGCAACAATATTTCCTTCTGTATCTTTTGTGAGCGATGTAACAGTCCAAGACTCACCACCAAACTTCAACACCATAAATTTATTGTTTTTACCCACAGATAGAGCATTTGCTTTCACAATTCTGCTGCCATATTTACTTACAGCATTTGAGCTCGAAATATATGCATCTACATCAGCTAAAGTCGCATTGGTTTTTCCTGTCAAGTAAGTATATAGAGAGTCAAGTTTGCTACCGTTAAACTTTTTGCTTTTAGATGCATAATCGGTAAATAAAAGATCGCCTATACTCAAAAATGAACCAACAGTAGAGTTCGCAGCAAAAGCAATATTGCTATCAGAGATAACCAAAACGCCAGTGCAAAGCATTATTGCAACACAAAAAGTTAGTACAAAAAATCTCTTCAATTTTTTAATAAATTTCATAATTTTCCCCCACGTGGTACAAAAAAGTATCAAATTTTTAAATTAATTTATATCAATATACAATATCATAATACAATAATCGATAAATTTTTCAAAACGAAAAGTATATATATTTTGTGCATAAATAAACTTTTTTACTAAAAAACGGTAAAAAATTTTACTATACGTATACAAAAAACATAAAAAAACGAGCCATGCAGCTCGTTTTACCCAATAAATATTTTTACAACCGTACACACAAAAATTGGTGTTTTATTTCTTATGTAGATTGTTCAATTGTTTTTTCTGGTTGCTTATTCCCATTCATTTGTTCCTCAAACTCTCTCATTATCTCTTCTGTTATTTCCATGATTTCTCCCTTTAATTTATTTTTTCAACAAAAAATCACGAAACTTTGCCCGTGATTGATTTTAATAAAATTTACATTGGTTTCAAATTTTTGTTAAGCTTTTCAACTATCCATGCAATTCTCTTTGCTTTGCCTGCATCTGTTTTTGCATCGAAATACGCCCTTGTGTATGTCTTTTTTACCGACATAGACATTGCTTGGAAATTGGTGTGTGCTGGCTCATATGCTTTCAAAATATCATCCAAAACATTGATTTGCTCTTCTGTAAATGTCATGGGATCTATGGCATCCCATTGTCCATTTCTCTTTGCTTCATCTATCTTTTTTCTTCCATAATCGGTCATCAATCCTCGTTCTTCAAGGCTTTTAACCAATGTCTTATTTTTATCTGACCATTTACTCTTTTCTTTACGCATTGAAAAGTATTTTTTATATGTTTTGTCATCAATGCTTTGCATCTGTCCGTCTATCCACCCAAAACAAAGAGCTTCTTCAAGTGCCTCATCTGCCTTTATTGTTTTTGGGCCTTTTGCTTTTCCAAACAAAAGCCAAATACCATCATTTGATTTGCAATGTTCAGAAAGCCATTTTCTAAAATCTTCCCTACTTGTAAATATCAATAAATCTTTCATAATTTGATTATACCACAACTCTTTGCATTCTGTATCAGTTTTTATTTATTTTCCTGCTTAAAATTCGACTACCTACATTTACATTTTGTGATAAAGTGTGGACTTGGTTATGCATTTCGCAAAGTCAAATATGAAAAATAGTTGTTTTGATAAATCATAAAGCAACAAATCCAAACAGCCAAAAATCGCTACATCCCTTTATTTATGGGACATTTGGGCAATAAAAAATACATTCAGCCAAATCTCTAAAAAAAAGACTTTTTTGAATGTAAAGTTGGTGCGTCACGAGGGACTCGAACCCCCGACCTTACGGTTCGAAGCCGTCTACTCTATCCAGCTGAGCTAGTGACGCATACATATTTATTGTACCTCAAAATACAAGATTGTCAAATTAAAAACAATAGCTAATTTATTAATTACCTCTTCCTTTTTTATAAGAAATATGTTATAATATATTCATATAGGAGAAATACATGGATAGATATCTTAACATTAAAAAAGGCAACACTGAGCTCATGGTAGACAAGATTGGTGCTCAAATTGTTAGCATGAAGGTCAATGGTATTGAAGTTATGTTTCAAGGGGCATTAGATCCTGAAAACTCACAGTGGCAAGGTACTGCAAAGAACTTATTTCCTAACCCTGGTCCAGTTGGCAAAACTAGCGATAAGTATGGCGAGTTAAAACAAGTTGCTTTTGAAAGAAATGGCAAAATAGAAAAACATACTGAATATTATCACAATGGTGGCGTATATCATATGGGTCAACATGGGTTCGCTCAAAGCCTAGACTATGACGTGCAAAGTCAACAATCAGACACTTTAGTGCTTTCTATTTCTGCTGACGACCAAACTGTAAAAGAGTATCCATACGATTTTAAGTATACAGTTGCTTATCAAATTGATGGCGAAGGCGGTCTTGATTACACCTCTATTGCAACAAACAAAGACACCAAGCCAATGCTAGCTGGTATGGGCTGGCACCCTGCTTTTAAGCTTCATGACCATAAGAGTAAATATAAATTAGTATTCAAAAATCTAAAAAAAGAAGAAGGCTGTGAAATCCAAGAGGACGTGTTTTATGATATTGATGAGTTAATAGACTCAGGCAAATCTGTACGTTTTGAGGGCATAAAAAGTGTTGACGTGTTCATTATTTATGAACAATTTGGCAAATATGTTCCATACGTAAACATGCATTCTGAGGAGCCAATACTTATACTTTGGTCTAGGCCAAGGGACTCTGAAAACGCAAACCAAAAGGAAGACTTTATTTGCATTGAGCCATGGAACCAAACCCCTCGCCAAATTCAAAAACTTACAACCCAAGATAAAACAAAAACTATTGACGGGGCAGTTATTATTGAGCCTAAAACAGAAAGTGTATTAAATGCTAATGTTTGCGTAAATACAGAATATGCTAAAATCATAGCATCACAGTTTTCACAGACTAAAGAAAGTGAAGAAGTTGATAATCTTCGTTAACAAAAAAGAGTGAGTTCCCTCACTCTTTTTTTTGCTTAAGTAATTCGACACTTTTCGTTTACATAAGTATACTATTTTATTGATTTATACTAAATAGTGTGTTAAACTAATTTTTATGAATGAGCAATTAGAAAAAGACACAACAACAGCTATAGAGCAAGAGCAGCAACCAAAGGTTCAAAGCGAGCACACAAAGGTAATTGAAGTAAACACTTCCACCTCGCTTTTTAGATACTTTTTAGGTGCAATGATAATATTTGGTGTATGCTTTGTTTCTTGCCTATTTATATTTCAAGTTGTCTTCACTCAAATTGGAATTATAGGCTACTCCATGCAACCAACACTCAACGCCTCCGCCACGGGAAAAGACGGCGATAAAAACACAGACATTGTGTATTTTTATAACTCTCATAGCTATGAATATAAAGATATTGTAATAATTAAAGAGGGTCGCTCCTACGCAAATGGAACGCCAACAGAGGATAAGCTTGTTAAACGAGTAATCGCCACTCCTGGTCAAAAGCTATCAATTAAAAAAATTAGAACAGAGAATATTAGCGGTCAGGAATACTTTATTATTGAGTTCGCAATAAACGACAAAGTGCTTGTTGAGGATTATATTAAAGAACAAAAAGTATTCATTCCGAACACATTGCTAGATGTTACAATCAACCCATACTATAGCTTTTATAACAAACTAATCACAACACTTAGGTCGAGAAACGAATATTCGTTTGTACTAGAAAAAGATGAATATTTTGTTATGGGAGATAACAGAAACCATTCAACAGATAGCCGAAACTTTGGACCAGTAAAAAAGAGTGAAATCCTTGGCAAAGTTGTACTACAAATTAAGTATGGCAAAAACTTATTCCATGCAATATGGTCTGCAATTTTTGGAAACTATATAATTAAATATATTTAAATGTCATTATAGGAGATTATAGTACTTATGAAAAAAATATTTTTAAGCTTAACACTGCTACTTTTAATTATCTGCCCTGCCCTTGCTTTTACTGGTTGTAAAGATAAAGGCATAACAATGAGCACATACTTTCAACAAAAAGTTAACTATCAAGTTTATGGAAGATCTGGCATAAATGAGGGCAAGCTCACTGACTTTACTGCAAAGAAAAACAATAACTTACAACAATACACTAAAATAACTTTTAGTGGCAATACTTGGCTTTATTTATTCAATATAGATAAACTTTGCTTTAATGTTTACTCAAACAAAACAGAAACAATAGAGTTAAATATAAAAATACCTAATCTAAGCAATGCAGACGACACAATCAATGGTCAAAAAGAGTTTAAAGTACAAATAAATTTAATCGCAAACAAAAGTGTCCCTGTAACAATATTTGTAAACGACTACTTTGCAACTAACACAAATAGCACTATTGAAATCAATGTTTCAGACTCATCTTGCTTTTATCAAAATGGTCAAAACACTGGACTTAAATTTGCAATATCAGGCTTTACACTATTTGGAAACCACATAGTCCCAAACAAATAAAAAACTCCCTAGTTAAGGGAGTTTTTTTATTCGTTATCGCCAAGCTCTCCAGCGTTGCACTCTTTTAAAACTTTGTCTAGACCTCTACCAAGATCATGATAAATATCAACTTGCTTGTTATGTATTTTTGAAAGGTCTTCAGCTAAAATATTAATAACTCTAGTTCTAGACTGATCTATGTCTATACTACGATCACTACCATGACTATACGGTTGTCTAGTCAAACCTAAGAATAATGCAATAACTTTAAGATTCTTTTCGCGTATTACTTCTATTGCTTGTTTATGCACTTTGTCAAACTCAGTGGTATAACTTTGCAATCTTTCTTTTAAATCAGGCAATCTTTTCTTATCTTCTTCAAGTTCTTCAAGCATTTTACGTCTTGCATACTCTACTACTTGTACATCGTATGGATATGAACGAACCTTAGATTCAAACCTACTCTCACGTTTTTCAATATCCTCTATACTAGATATTAAATATTCTACATCATTCAACTTTATTGCCAAGAGATCGATCATTTTATCAACCTCGCTCATATCATAACTTTTGTTTGTTTGACAATATTTTAATTTATACATTTCCTCAAACTCTCTTGCAAACATTTTCCGTCCTCCTAATGTTACTAATAGGATACCACCCCCCATTTTGTCAATACCATACTTCGGATGTGAGCCAGCCAATTAAAAAAAAGAAGGCTTATGCCTTCTTTTTATCTAACGCCGAAGCCTCCGCCGCCTCCGCCACCGCCAGAGAAGCCACCTCCGCCAAAGCCGCCACTAAAACTGCTGCCACCAAAGTCTTTAAAGTTACCAGAAGCTGTCTTATGCATCTGCGATGCCATTAGCCCGCTATTGACCTTATAAGTCTTTGTTGTAAAGTTTCTGAATAACATATTAAAGATAATAATATCCGCAATAGGGTTTCCATTTGCACTTGCCCAATCTGGCACATCAAGCTTTATACTTTCAAACTTTTTAATCCACTCATCGCTAAGCCCTAAAACATATGCATATGGCAAAACGTCATAAAATAAGCTTGGGTTTTCGCTAGCGAACATCTTTATTTGTTCAACCTCGCATTCTTTAATAAACCTCTTAAAGCCAAGAACCCTGCCCTTCACTATAGCACCCTCTTTGGCGTACTTACACTCTCCGCCCATAATCGCAGAGGCTACTCCTGCAATAACAAGGCTTATAACATGAAAGTAATATCCGTCAATATAGTCATAGCCATACAAGTTATATGTTAAAATCAAAAACAAAGTAGCGACAGCCGTCAATAATAGTGATATATAAAACAGGTTTTTTCTTGAATAAATAAGCAGAATATTTATTGCCATTAACAAGCTTATAAGCACTAATCTAAACATAAACACGTCAGATGTAAAACCAAGTCTATATGAAACTGAGAAGAACATAAACGCTAAGCTCACAACAAACAAAAACATAAATATGCCACGAACAATATTGATTGAGCTCATGGCTTTTTTATCATAAAGCAAATTTGAGCTCTTAATTGTTTCGGTTGACTTTACTGCTTTTGCATTTACAGCAAACTGCATGTTTAAGTCATCAATCTCAATTTTGTCGCTCTCTTTAAAGATGCTGTTATAGATAGCTTTTGATGATTTGTCTTCACTATCTAGTATTGGTGCTTTTTTAATAAGTTCTATTCTTTTATCGTCTATTTGATTGATAGTAATATAGCCTTTACTTGCAAGTAGCACAATAGTAGCTATTGTAGATTTATCTGTTATGTTGCCTGTTCCCATATATTCAGCAATATATGCATTTAACCCACTAAAGCTCATAAGTTCAACAGGTACAATGAGCTTATCTCTATTCTTGAGTTTTAAGCTTGCGAAAACAGATAGCCCTATAAGCAGAGTGGCAACAAAGATACTTATAAGCGAAACAATATTAAAATATCTCTCAGCCTTTAAAAAACCGTCTTCAAACACCGCTCTAAAGGTAATACCATGAAGTGGCTTTAAAACCTCAACTTTGCCTGAGATTTTGTTCCCAATACGCTCAAACTTTAGTTCATTAGACGAGCCTTCTTTTCCATAATACATTTGCAAACTTTTTGCACTTTGCATGTCTGGCATAACAATATGAAAGCTAACATTTCTAATAGTGAAAGTGCTGTTTGTACCTACGACATTAAAATATATATCATCAAAGCCTTTATTTTTGTCCTGCCCCATATCGTAAGTATAGCTTATTTTATAATGCCTAGTTTCGCCTTTTTGAATATATGTAGCAGCTTTTAAACCAATGGTTAAATATCCGCTAATCTCATCGGTATAAACATTTAACTTTTCGTTATTATCTCCCTCGCCATAAATGCTACTTATTTTCGCAACAACTGGTTTTTTATTTACCTTAGTTCCTTCAGACCTATACGCAAAATATGAATATGGAATAAACCTAACAACCTCTCTTGTATCCGAGCGGTTAAAAGTAACATTGAAGTCTTCAACAACACTAACTCTATTGTAACTATCAATGTATAAATTTACGTTTAAGTCATGAAAGCTTGCTGCGTCGTCGCTTTCTTGATAACTTGCCTCATTAAAATAAAAATCATCAAAATTAAAAAAATCAGCCATGAAAAATATGATGCTGAACACACATATAATCACGGCTAATAAAGCAGCTGATATAATCTTTGCAGATCTATTCATTAATACTCCCTATTAAAACTCCACTTTAACATTTTTTCTTTCTTCAGGAGCATCAACTTCAAACATAGTTCTCTCTTCAAACTTAAACCATTTAGCAACAATATTACTTGGAATTGTTTGAATTTTAACATTATAGCTTCTAACGCAAGCATTATAATACCTACGAGAATTAGATATTTCTGTTTCTATCTCACTAAGTTTATTTTGCAAACTCATAAAGTTAGCATTAGCTTTTAAGTCTGGATATGCTTCTGTTACTTTAAACAATGATTTTAGTGTTCCAGTAAGCATGTTTTCAGCTTCTGCTTTTTCTTTATCACTAGACGCACCCATAGCAAGTTTTCTTGCTTTTATAACAGCTTCTAGAGTTTCACTTTCGTGCTTTGCGTAACCTTTAACAGTATTAACAAGGTTAGGTATTAAATCGTAACGTTTCTTTAAACATACGTCCATTGCAGAAAAAGCTTCATCAACCGACGCACGTCTTCTAATAAGAGAGTTGTAAGTTCCGATTAACCATATAACAAATAGAACTATTAGTCCCATTACAACTCCAAATATTATCCAACCTATCATTTTTTGCCCTCCTTTATTTGACAAATCTAATTATTACTATTATTATGAATAAAAACACAAAAAATGTAAAGTAAAATTATGGAATCACTAAAAGATAAAAACAAATCAAATATTCATAAAGACCACAGAAGCAGAATGAAAGCCACTTTTCTGAAGAATGGCTTTGAAGGCTTTTCTGATATTGAAAAGCTTGAGTTCTTGTTGTTCTATGGCATTCCTCAAAAAGATACTAACCCTATCGCTCATAGACTGCTCGATGAGTTCGGCACCTTTGACAGAGTTTTAGAAGCATCATATGAAAGCTTAAAACATATAGAAGGGCTTGGCGAACATACAGCAATATTAATAAACGTCATTTTACAAATTGCTTCAGCATATGGAAAGAGTAAATGCGACCAAAAAATACTAGGAACAACCTCAGCTAAAGAGTTCGCGAAAAACATTTATAAAGGCAAATTTGTAGAAGAGTTTTATATTATATGC
>CATKXA010000007.1 GCA_949840475.1 uncultured Thermoanaerobacterales bacterium
TTTTGTTTGCCCCTCAAACTGAATGTTCTTCATTTTTATAGAAAGTACTGCGGTTAATCCTTCTCTAAAGTCTTCACCCATAAGATTGTTGTCTTTATCTTTTAAAGTGCCGTTTTTACGAGCGAGGTCATTTAATACTCTAGTTAAACCAGATTTATAACCAACCTCATGAGTTCCGCCCTCAATGGTTGCAATATTGTTAACAAAAGAGAAAACACTTTCAGTATAACTGTCTGTATGTTGCATCGCGATTTCTACTTTAATGTTGTTCTCTTCGCCCTCAAATAAGATAGGTTCATCATAAAGAACATTTTTGCCTTCATTAATGTACTTAACAAAGTCTTTCAAACCGCCGTCATACTTATATGACTTAGTAACAGGTGTTTTTTCATCTTGCCTGCTATCTACTAAGCAAATTTCAACACCTTTATTTAAAAATGCAAGTTCTTTAAGTCTTTTAGAAATGGTGTCAAAACTAAACTCAACTGTTTCAAAAATTGTATCGTCCGGCAAAAAGGTTACGCTTGTTCCTGTGGTAACAGCCTTACCGATTTCAGTAAGAGGCATTACAGTTTGACCGCCCTTTACCTTGCCGTTGACCTTTTTAGATTCAAATTTAATTTGATATTTTTTACCTTCTCTTTGCACAACAACAGTGCACCATTTAGATAGTGCATTTACAACAGATGCACCTACACCATGAAGACCACCAGAGTACGCATAGTTATCATTATTAAATTTACCACCAGCATGAAGTTCTGTGTAAACAACCTCAACTGCACTCTTTTTTAAAACTGGATGCTTATCTACAGGAATACCACGACCATTGTCCTCAACAGTAACAGAGCCGTCCTTATTTAATGTGACAATAATCCTATCACAATACTTGTTGGCAGCTTCGTCAATCGCGTTATCTACAATCTCCCAAATAAGATGATGAAGACCTTTTGGACCTGTTGTACCAATGTACATACCCGGTCTAAGTCTAACAGCGTCAAGTCCCTCTAAAACTTGTATATCTTTTGCGTCATATGTCTTTGTCATTTCTGTATCCTTAAATTAGTTATAATAATATATTTATTATAACAAAATCTATATATATAGGCAAAGGATTTTAAAGCTAAAACCTTCAAAAGTACACAAATTTGTTACATAAAAATGTGTGATATTCATAAACTAAACATATAAAGCGTAAGGAGCAAGTATGAAAATATTATTAACTGGTGGCGGAACAGCTGGACATGTGATTCCTCACATTGCAATGATGGATGATTTTAAGAAAAACTTTGACACAATTATCTATATCGGTAGCCATGACGGCATAGAAAACTCACTAATAAAATCCCGCAGCGACGTTGTTTATTACCCAATAACTACAACAAAGCTTGTACGTGGTAAAATTTTAACCAACTTATTCATTCCTTTTAAGCTTGTAAAGGGTGTTTACCAAGCAAAACGTATTATTAAAAATGAGAAGCCCAACGTAGTCTTTTCTAAAGGTGGTTTTGTTAGTTTGCCAGTAGTACTTGCTGCTAAAAGACTTAAAGTTCCAGTGGTTGCACACGAAAGTGACCTAAATATGGGGCTTGCTAACAGGTTGTCTAAAAGGAGTGCAAAAGTCATTTGTACAACCTTTGAAAAAACAGCAGACAGTATAAAGAATAAAGGAGTTTATGTTGGGTCCCCTCTTAAAACTGATATGTTTAAAGACAAACAAAGAGCCAAGGAAAATCTTGGCATACATACACAAAAGCCAGTGCTAGTTGTAACAGGTGGAAGCCTTGGAGCTAAGGCACTCAACAAGCAAATACGTGATAACCTAAAACAACTGACAAAAACTTTTTTTGTACTACATATAACTGGCAAAAACAACCTTGACCCAACACTTAAAATTTTAACAGACTATAAGCAGATAGAGTTTTCTAATGACATGGGCTCAGTTTTGTCCTCTGCTGATATTGTTGTATCTCGTGCTGGCTCTAATACAATTTTTGAAATAGCAGCACTTAAAAAGCCTATGTTACTTGTGCCACTACCAAAAGGCAACTCACGTGGTGACCAAGTAGATAACGCCAAGTACTTTAACCAAAAAGGCTACGCCAATTTTGTTACTGAAGACCAACTAGATAGCATTTCAATCGTAACTCCAATAATGCAAACATATAACGAAAGAGGCAAACTTATAGATAACCTTACCAAGGCTAATATAGAGCCGGGAAACAAAAAACTTTTAGAAGTTATTATGCAAAATGTTAAGGCATAATAAAAACACACCAAATGGTGTGTTTTTATTATTCTCCTTTTTCAGGACATTTGCTCACTACATAGCTTTGCTCAGAAATATACGAAATATTAGCAATAAGCTTTTTAAGTTGTCTACATATCTCTTTAGCTTGGCTTGTGCTAGCATTATTTCTAAGTGGCATTGCATTCTCACTTAAGAATTTTTGATATTTTACTACAAAGTCTTTATATAAATCATATGATGATGCAGAAAATTGATTTCGTAAGTCTACAATGCAGTCTTTAGTAAGTTCCTCATATAGATTATTAGCTTCTCCAATGCTTGCAAGTCTTTCAATTTCAGCAGGATCACTCTTTGCTTGGTATGCAACGCTCTTGTTCCCAGCAACCATGCTAGACAATTTATCAATGCCATTATTCTTCTCTTTAGGCTTAACAGCAAAAAGCTCTGGATAATCATTTAGTTCAGAAAAGTTTAAGTATACTTCTTTAAAGCCTTCTTGATAGCCATTATTAAAAATGTCTATACTTGCACTATTTTCAACAATAGTACACAATGAACTGTCTATTCTTTGATTAATTTTTGAAATAAGCTCAAGAAACTTGTCTAAATCATTAATAGTAGTTGCTATATTACCAACTTTAATTGATTGATTTGTCAAATCTATAATACGAGATAAAATATTATTATAAATTCTGTGTTGCTCAATATATTTAGTTTCATAAATAAATTTAGTAGCTAACTTAGCTATTGCTTGAAATTCTATGTCATAGTCGTCAGAAAGTTTCTCTTTTTTAATATACTTTTCCATCTTAACTAGAATTTCTGATGATACTCCATGAATGACTTTTAAGTTTTCAAGTAATTCATATAAACACTCCGGATATTTATAAGGAACCGAAGCTATTAAAAGCATACGCTTTGCTAAAAAAGTATTTGTAACATTGAAATATAAACCCTCTATCATCTTGGCTAAGGTTTTTAATTCAACAAGCTTAAGATGATCCAATCTAATTTCTGAATATTGCTCAATTTGTGTATTGTCCATTTTTCACCTCATATATAATGAACTTAGTATACCACGCTATTTTCACTATGTAAATACCCAATTTTTATTTTTTTCGATAAATTTTTTTGCAATAAAATAAGTCGAGGTAACCCCTCGACTTTTTGCAAAAATTAAAATTGCTACTTATATTTTTTCTTTGAAATCTCTAAGTGTTAATAAAATCCTCTGCTCTGTCGTCATCAGTAAATTTCGCATGGGTCATACCGGTAACGTAAGATACAGGCAGTGCAAATACCATACCACGAGCAAGTGATTGATAGTCAGTAGACGAGTAAATTGCCTTCATGATAGGCACAACGACCTCTTCTTTTACTAAAATTAATACCACTTCATTTTCAGGGTCGATTTTAAAACCAAAAAACTTACGCTCACTGCTACCGTTGCCCTTGCCCTGCAAAATAACAGCACCCTTTGCTCCTGCCGATTTAGCTGCAAAAACCACCTCGTCACTATAGCCTCGTTGAACAACTGCAACTATAAGTTTGTATACGTCGTTATCAAAAATGTTATTATCAAAAATATCCATAAATCTATCCCCTTACTCTATAAATAGTGCCTTTGCACCAAGGTAACCATCAATATCTATAGTGAAACCTTTACCATTTCCCGCTTCATTAAGTTTAAACTCATTGCCGATAGTGTGCATGTAAGTCTTAACGTCCTCAATTCTAGCTAAAGAAAAGCAAACACAAACATCATCAGTACCAATTTTTAGTGATTGGAATATTGAGCTTCTTGAAACGCCTATTCCTCGCATTGTGCTAACCACCTTTCCACCAAGCTCGTTAATTCGTTCTTTAAGCCTCGCCTCTTCCTTACGCTTAACAATGAACACGCACATTGAAAGTTCATTTATCTCATTAAGCTTAGGTTTTCTTCTCATACGCGAAGCAGTATTGTTATTAACCTTTGATCTCATCATTTTGCTCCTTGTTTGCTTTAATTTCTTGAAGCTGTTGTGCTAGCATTATTTCCTCGTCGTAATTATCCTGCCTCTCTTTTTCAAGCTCTTTTAATGCTTGCTTACGGTTAAAAGCCTCTTCGAGCGAATCAATATTTGAGTACATATCGAGGCCATAAGATATTCTAAGAGCCTTTTTGTATTCACGCTTAGAGTTGGCTCCAAGCTTAATTTTATATACAACACCCAAAATTTCGAGTACAAGTATTGGCATCGTTGCAACAATCGCAATTATGCCAAAGCCTTCCACTGCTCCTCCGTTTTGCGAAGCAAAGCCAATCATAAGTGGTAAAACAAACGCAGCACTCATTGGTCCAGAAGCAACGCCACCAGAGTCGAACGCGATAGCTGTAAACGTATCAGACGAGAACGGCATTAAAATAAAGATTAAGCCGTAAGAAATAGCCATTATTATCCAGAAAGGTATGTCATAAATTATACGAATAGTAGATAATGAAACAGCGAGCATCATTGCAACAGCAATGGACAATACTACAACATTTCGTCTAATGTTACCTTGTGTAACATCTTCAACTTGGGCTCCAAGCACCCTAACTGACGGCTCAGTAAAGGTTATGATAAAGCCAACTAATACAGAAACTATAATAGCAAATGTTGGGGTACGAGTCGCTAAGAATAAGCCAACTTTTTCGCCCATTTCGAGCATACCAAACTCAATACCAAACAAGAAAAGATAAAGCCCTATATATGTTATTACACAACCAACAGAAAGCGATATCTTTTTCTTTTTAGAAAGTTTTAAAAAGCAAAGGTCAAAGATAAGGAAAACTACAACAAGTGGCACAATGGCAAGAGTTGTGTTCATTAAAACTTCAACAAACACATTAAAGTCCGCACTATTAACAACCTCAGCAGTATTATCTCTACCCATGCAAATTAACGACAAAATTAGCACCGCTAAAATAGGACCTACAGTTGCAATACCGATAACACCAAAGTTGTCACTTCCACTTTTAGAACTCTTAGATTTAGCAACACCCGCAGTGAGTGCAAGCAAAAATGGAGAAGTTACAATACCTGTTGTTGTTCCACCAGCATCAAAAGCAACGGCAATGAGGTTGTTTGGCACAAAAATAGCTACAATAAGTACTATGACCCCAAGTACAAACATCATTATTTTATAATTGATATTTTTAACAATTCTAAAAAGAGCAACAGCAACAAAAGCACCGACACCTGCACCGATAACAAATATGAAAAGGAACTTAGGTATATTAACAACACCAGTTTCTGCAATTTGAGAACTGAGTACACTTAAGTCTGGCTCAGCGATTGTAGCAAAAAGACCAAATATAAACGCGAAGAACATAATTACTGCAAACTTAGAGAATTTATTAACAGAATTACCAACGTAATCTCCCATTCTCATTATTGAGCCGTCTACGCCGCTTAGGAACAATATTTCGCCAATGGTAATAATTACTATTGATGCAATGAATTTTAAAAGTATAGATGTTTCAAAGTTTGCAAAACCAAAGTGCAAAACGAGCACCACCAATAAAATTGGTAGCATTGAAAGTCCAACATCTTTAAGCTTTATCAAAAAGTATTTCATAACACCTCTTCTTACCAGTCGATTGATGTGATGACGTCGGCATCAAAACGTCTTTTGCTTTTGCCACGTGGCTTGCGATTAGTCTTTTTCTTTGTTACAGCTTGGTCGCTGTTTGCCACATTTACTACTTTTGTTTGTGGCTTTTCAATTATAGGTTCAGCTTTTGGCTTTTCAGCTTCAACTATTTCGAGTTTTATTCTATTAGGTTTTTCTTCCATTTCAAGTTTGTTAGCAGGCTCTTTAACCGCATTTGTAGCTTTTGATTGAGATTTATACTTATCTATCATATCTTGAAGCGTTGACTGCCTTCTAGCACGCTCCTCCAAAAAGGACCTTGAGCTATTATCAATTTCGCCTCTGTCACTTTTTAAATTGAGCTTGGTTGCTGCAATATCTATAGCAGAAAGTTGTTTTCTCTGGATAAAATCTCCACCAGGCATGGAGATATGATTTTCTTCTTCGTCACTCGCTTTGCTGCTCGAAATTGGAGCAACTGGCTTGGTATCTTTAAATGGTGGAAAACTTTGCTTTGGAGCGGCTGGCTTATTTAAGTTTCTCCAGTCCTTAAACTTTTTCAAGTCAATAAAGTCAGTATCTGGCTTTGACAATGAGTTTTTATAGCGGAGTTTATTTGGGTTGGAAATTTGTAAAGTATCGGCATCCGCGTCAGTTTTATATGCACGTGTAACAGCATTAGCCCTGCTGCTTTTTGCATAACGAGCTTCTGCTTCTTCAGCTGTTACTTCTTTTAAAGCTTTGATGAATGCACGTTTTTTCATTTTTTGCTCAAAAAATTCCAACATAACCAACTTTCCCTAAATTTATTTTCCGTATAATTATATATTATAAATTGTATTTTTCCAAATATTTTGAGCCGTTTTTTAATAAATACAACATAATTTGGCATTTTGTCGGTTATTGACTTATTTTATATTATTCAAACATTTGTTCTAATTTTCTTGATTAGGCCAGACTATTCATTTATAATAAAAGCTAGGAGAATTGAAATGAAAAAATATGTAACAATGGGCATAATGCTTTCGCTACTTGACGGAAAGCGTCATACGGCTCCAAGCCTCGCTAGCAAATATGAAACATCAGTAAAAACCATATATAGAGCAATAGATACATTGCTTGAAAGTGGCATGCCAATAGTTTGCACACAAGGCAAAGGCGGAGGCTTTGAACTCATAAATGAAAACAAACTAAACAGTAGCTTTTTTACACTTGATGAGCTATGTTCTTTTATTTCATTTTTAAAAAATTCATCAACAAACTTCCTAAAAAGCAATTATAACCTACTTGCAGATAGAATTAACAATATAAGCAATAAAAATATAAAGGACAAATTATTTCAGCAGAGCCCAATAGTCATTGATACCATGTCGTGGGGTTCAAGCGACATATACGACGAGTATGCAAGTCTAATCAAATCAGCAATCGATAACCAAAACCTCATGCAAATAACATATTTAAGCGACAATATTGAAAGCCAAAGGCAAATACAGCCCTATGCCCTAGTTTATAAAGCTGGCTTTTGGTACGTTTATGCATACTGCAAAAAAAGAGCATCTTTTAGACTTTTTAAATTGAATCGCATAACAAGCCTCAAAACACTAGAAATAACTTTTGAAAAACAAAATATAGACATTAATTCAAAGCCTTGGAACAAAGACTTTAGCAACAATCTCGAACAAATAACACTCGAATTAAAATGTTCAAAAAACACCGCAGTTGATATTAAAGACTGGCTTCAATCTAGCAAATTAATAAATAACCCTAGTGCAAAAGACAAACAAGTTCATCTCAAAGGCAACGCTATTTTTTCAATCGGTCTAGTACATAGATTGATGCAGTATGGCGACAGCGTTCAAGTAATAAAGCCAAACAAACTAAAAGAGGCACTCATAAACGAGTGCCAAAACATTTCTTGTGTTTACAATGAAAAAAACGCATTTTGCAACAATTTTGATGCAAAATGCGTGTAATTTTAGCGTTATTATATAAGTTTTGTAACAAACTCCTTTTTCACACACGCACGCTTTTTAAAGCATGAAATCGAGGCGTCTAGCAAACAATCAACATACATACTCATTGTTTTAAAAGGTTTTGGAACAAAGAAGTAATATCCAAGCGAACCCGGAACAGCATTGATTTCATTTAAGTATACCTTTCCTTTTTTTGTTATAAAGTCTACCCTAACTATTCCTTGAAGCCCGAGTTTGATATAAGCTTCCTTTGCAATACTTTGCAGTTTAAACTTTAACTTTTCATTAACCTTTGCAGGGAAATCTTTTTTATTTAAATATTCGCCGCCCTTAGAGCCTTTTGCTGGAGCTGCAGGCATCTTTCCTTTAGAGCCATTGCCGATGTATTTATCCTCAAAAGACAAAATCTCACTTGCTCTAACAGGTTTATCTACCTCGCTCACAAGCACTTCATCGCCCCTTGTCATACAGGCAACGTTGTATTCTTGCATATCTTCAAGTATTGCTTTTTCAACTAAAATTTTACTATCAAACTCTAAAGCTGTGTCAATTTTTTGCAATAAATCTTCACTGTCTTTAACCAATTCTATGCCTATGCTAGAACCAAGAGTGGCTGGCTTTAAAATGACTGGATATGTAAGCTCTTCAATTTTGCTTATCACTTCATCTTTATTTGTTTGATACTCTTTTTTATCAAAGACCACAAAATCAATTACTGGCAAAGATAAGCCACTAAATGTGTATTTAGATAATACTTTATCCATACAAATTCCAAGTGCCGTCATCGAACCTGAAGACAATGGAATATTGTACTGCTCGAATATGGCACATAAGTTACCTGATTCGCCAATACCCCCATGGCAACAGTTTAAAGCACAAGAAACTTCTATAGATTTTTCACTAATAATAGTTTTGTAATAGATTTTATTTTGGTTAGCTTTAAAATATATTTTAACAAATCCATTTTTCTTATAACTTTGTTCAAAGTCTTTAAAGTGCTTCGCCGACAACTTTTGTTCACCTAAATATAGGTAAAAGTCATTGCTTTTAGAAATATAAACTGGTAGCAGGTTATATTTTGTTGCAAAAGCTTTATTTTTAATTATTAAAGCTGTGATAATTGAAATATCGTGTTCAAAAGAATTACCACCGAATACGAGCATTGCATTTAGATTTTTGTTCATTCCACCCCTCGCTTAAAGCGTAATATGTGGAACAAAAGCTAAAGCTAATTGTAGTTATCAGGTAAGTCGTTTTCAAACAAAACAACGTCGCCCGGCTCAGTAATATCATATAACTGCGTAACAGCTTGCTTTAAACTTCCAGCACGAAGTATCTTATCACTAGCCATACCGCCCTCATTTAAACCCTCAAAGAGTGCTTCATAATTAGTAGTACCATTGATGATAACATAATCTGAAGCCTCTGCAATTAACTTACCGAGATTTTTATTTGAAGCATATTGCTCATCTCCAAGTTCAACAAGACCAGGTGTGATAACTACTTTGGTTGAATTGTACTTTGATAGTACGTCCAAAGCTGCTCTAGCTCCTTCCACACTACCATTATATGCATCATCAATAACAATGAGTGCACCATTTGACGGCACGATTGCAAGCCTATGTGGAGATGGTATAAGTTTAGAAATAGAACGCACAACCTCATCTATTGTAAGCCCTAAATTTAAAGCCACATTAGCACATAAAATAATGTTTGAAACATTATGTTTTCCTAAAAGCGAGGTCGTTATCGTATGCTTTTCGCCATTGTAGTACAAATCAAAAGTAACCCCCTGCTTTCCATAAACAAGATTATCAGCATAAAGAGCTTCTTTGTTTTCAAAAGGGTTAGACACAACATGTTCACACGAACAAGTGCTTGCAATTTGCACTGCACCTACACTATCTCCATTAAAGAACATTTTGCCATTTTGATTGCAAACAAAGTCGCAAAGCTCAGCCTTTGTTTTAATTAGGTTTTCTTTTGACCCAAAGCTTAAAAGGTGTTGGTTGCCAATACCAGTAATGACACCAATAGTTGGTTCAACAATTTCACAAAGTTCCTTAATATCCCCAACGTATCTTGCACCCATTTCAGCAATAAATACTTGGTCCTTTTGCTCAAGGTTCTCTAAAATTGTTTTAGATATACCAAGCGGTGTATTATAGCTAAGTGGCGAGCTGCAAACGTTGTATTTTTCAGAAAGCATTGTTGCTAAAATGCTTTTAACAGAAGTTTTTGCATAGCTTCCCGTAATACCAATCTTTATAAGGTTTTCATGAGCATTGAGTTTTTTTCTAGCCTTTTTGATAAAACGCTTGTTGTTAAGCACTTCAAAAGGCAAAGTAATGTAATAAGCAATGCAAACAAGTATTGGAATAAATAACGGCGTTAAGCCAATAGCACCATATTTAAAGTATGGAATGTACAAAAATGATAGATTTAAAAATAACATTGACAACACAAAGACAAGCACTGAATAAACAGCCACTAATCTTGACATGCGTTTGGTGTATTTAAGTGGAGATTTTTGAGGCAATGAATATTGATTGACAATATAAACAATACAAAAAATCAAATAGAAAATTAGTCCAAGATATGTCATAATCTTGTATTCAAAGAAATCTTCAAGTAAAACATTTGTTATAAGCAACGCTGCAGAGCTTAAAAATGCAAGTATTACAAGCCTGCCAATGTCCTTTGCTTTAGTATCTTTTATGTAACCAAAGTACCCCTTCATTCTGTAAGAAGAAAGTTGAAGAACCTGCAAAAATTTGTAGCCCGCAAACACCATTAAAACGGAGTTAACAACAGAAACAGCAATAACCATCCAAAAAGTTAACCAATTTTCAAAACCCATTGGTGCTGGCATGTCTGCAAGTTCATTTAAGAGCATACCTGTAAAATTAAAATTCATAATTTACCTCAATAAATATTTTATACTATATTGCCTTTAAAAGCAACTAAACGAAGCTTTAAAAAGCGATTTACATTTCGAGTAGCTTGTTTAGCAAAAGTATAAATGTTCTAGTATCATCTAAATAGCTAAAGTGCGATGCGTTTTTAACCACATATAGCTCACTATTTGATATCAATCTTTTTAGTTTTTTCGCCATATATAACGGCGTTTCTGTGTCCTTTTGTCCCCACATAATATAAACTTTAGCATCAATGGCTTTAAAATAGTTAGCTAAATCTTGGTTTACAACATTAATAAACGTCTGCCTCATGACTTTGCTTTGCGACCTGTAGTCAGCAGAACCGTAATTTTCTAAAACATTGCTTGGCTTTTTGCCTGCTAGCACTTGCTTTTTTAGCCTCTTGTATTTATGCACTCTAATATAATACTTAATTGACCTTCGAGGCTTAAGCCCCGCACCATCAACAATCAAAATTTTGTTGACAAGCCCCTTGTTGCTACCAGCCAAAACAGCAGCCACTCTCGCCCCAAACGAATGGCAAACAATAGTTATTGGAGTGTGTATATTAAGTGAGTCAATTAGTGCTTTTACATCATTTGCATAGTCTTTTACAAAATAAGGTTTGTCAGGTGGCGGACTTTTGCCAAATCCCGCAAAGGAAACAAACACCATTGAACATGGCTTTTGCACATAATCTTTAGCAAATAAAAAAGCGTCTTTGCTTGCACCAAAGCCGTGCAAAAAAAATACAAATTCGCTTCCATTTTCTATTAATTCATAATCCATAACTTAAATATGCATGCAATAAATGCTCATAAGTTCTTTAACATTACTAGGGCCGTTTCATTGCCATAATAGTTACGTCTTTTGTTTATAAGAGTAAATCCTATTTTTTTATAAAGATTAATCGCTGCAGTATTATTCTCATTTACTTCTAAGAATAGTTTATTAACGTTTCTTAGCTTTAGTTCATTAATCAGTTTTAAAAACAACTCTTTTGCATAGCCTTTTCCCCTATAGTTCTCGCTTACACAAATATATAAAAGTTCGCTCTCATCAAGGCTTATACTTGCTCCAATATATGCACAAATATGATTTTTCGCATCAAGAATATAAAAATACAGATGATTTTCGCTTGTAAGAACATACTCGAAATTTTCATGCACATCGTCAAAACAAACAGCTTCTAGCTGTTTAAGTTCTGACAAATCTTTGATTGTAGCTCTATATATTTCCATTGTTTTTTAACTTATTCTCTCTTTGATACTCAGCTTGCGATTTTCGTAAATATAGTGGTTCTAAACAGCTTATTTGAGCATTTTTAGCACATTTTTTCAAAATATCAGCATAGTTTTGCGTTTTTTCTATCGTCACATTGTAACCAAGCTCCACTAATTTCTCTTTTAATTGCAAACTAACTGTGGCATACTCTTTATTTATGTCTAAACTATCTATAGCCACACAATCACTATAGTTTTTTGATTTTAGATAAACAAATTTTGAAAACCCTGGCAACAAAATTGCTTTTTTGCTATCCACATAATCAAAACTTGTAAATGTCAAATATTTTATATTAGACCTAAAGCCAAGCCCCTTAGCAACAGCCAAAGCAACTCTTAGTCCAGTAAAACTACCTGGTCCAATATTAATCAACATTTGGTCAATGTCATCAATAGAATAATTACTACTATCTAGCATTGAAGCTATCAACTGCATATATTTATCAGAAGCTTGCTCATCACTCGTATTTTCAATAACAAGCTTGCCATTATCAATTATAGCAGTTTTAAGTCCGAAAGCTGCGTCTAATACAAGTGTTGCCATTATAATCCCTCTTTTAAAGTTATTTTGCGTTCAAGGTCGCTAAGTTTTTCAATAGTTATTGTTTTAATGTTTTGGTCACTATCAAAAAGTTCCATTGCCCTTTCTGGCCATTCTATAAAACAAATTGCATCAGAATATAAATATTCTTCAATTCCAATCCCATAAAGTTCTTCTATAGATTTTATTCTATAAAAGTCAAAATGGTAAATAGTTTGATTTTTTACATGATAACTATTTACTATTGTAAAAGTTGGACTTGTAACATCGGTTTCAGCCTCTCCAAAACTTTTTACTACTTGTTTAACAAGATAAGTTTTACCAGCACCCAAGTCGCCGTTTAACAAAACAATATCGCCAGCTACAAGTTGCTCGGAGATATCTTTTGCAATATTATTCGTATCATTTAAGCCTTTTGAAATATAAGTTTTCATTTTTTGCCCTCAAATAGCCAAATTTTAATTAGTTTTAATTAAATTTGACTTAGTTTTGCGTTTTTTATAACACCACTTTATAAAACACTTTACTAGTTTTTGGTTTTACTTTATTGATATGTATAGCATTTTTTAAAGTAGCGTAAACCTTATTAAAATTGTTGTTTTTTACATTGTAAAAAATTCTAATAAGCTTATCCGCCTTTTTTACTTTCATACCTTCTCTAATAAGCAATACAAATCCAGCACTTTTATCATACTTTTTAGTAAGCATGGTAGTATTATAGTAAGACAATTTTTTTATGCTTTCAACAAGCTTATCTATAACTATATCAGATACATATCCCTCTTCATTGCTAGTAATATATGAAACCGTTGAACCAGATAAAATCAATTCAGTTATGCTCTTTTCATCATTAAGTTTTCCACCATAACTAGCAACAAATTCTATAAATTTATCATAAGCTTTGCCACTAGCGATAGCTTCATCATACTTTTTAGATGCCTCTGCTCTAGAGCTAGTAATTCCAGCGAGCATCAAAGAAACAACAACCAGCTCCTTGGCTACATCAATAAGCTTGGAGTCGTACATAGCAGTTTGTCCCTTTAAAGCAGACATTGTCTCCATTATTTCAACTTCACTGCCAAGAGCAGAACCTAGTGGTTCATCACTACTAGTAATTACACTTGCAGCTTTAAAACCAGCTATTTTAGCTGTGTTTACCAAATATTCTGATAGCTTATAAGAAAACTCTAGAGTTGGAACAATAGCCCCTTCGCCAGCTTTTACGTCAAACACTAAAACATTTGCTCCAGTTGCAATTTTTTTAGAGAGTATTGATGATGCAACCAAAGGCACACTAGATATTCCATATTTTTTCCTAAGTTTATATAGTTGTTTATCAATAGGTGCTATTTGACCTGTTTCTTCAATTACACCAGCACCATGCTTCTTAATTGTTTCTAAAAGTCTACCAATGCTGATTTTAGCGTCAAACCCTTTAAAGACTTTAAACCTATCAAGCGAACTTTTATAGTCGCCAAAAGCATTGGATAAAACTTTTACATTCTTAACGCCAATAGTAGCCAAAACAGACATAAATATAAGCGTAACAGGATCTGACATGCTACCAGCACTATGTTTATCAATAACAACCTCATCATTAAGGTTTTTAGCAACATCTAATCTTTTTCCTGTGCTAGCTAAAGCATTGGCTAAATAAAACGTTTCTTCATAAGTAAAATTATGCTCATCAATTAGACGTAAAAAGTCAAGCATGCGACCATTACTAATCCTGCCCTTGCTATATTCATAAATCAAAAAATCTATCTCTTCTTTAGTTAAAGATAAACCTTTCTTTTTTTCTTCAATTATTTCTCTAATCAGCATAGTTGCTCCTTAAATTAAGTATACAAAATACTCATAAAAATCGCAAGCAAACAAAAGTGTTTATTCTCAAAAAATATGGACAAAATGTATAGTATGAGAAGAAGCTTTATTGCAAGGTTTATTGATAATACTGTTATCTGCCTGATAGCTGTACTTTTATGCTTTGTTTTATTAAAAAGTTTCATAGCGAATAATTTAATATCTTTAACATTGTCGCTTTTAGTTGGACTTTTTGTTTTAAGATTACTTTTAAGATATCAGAATAAAAAGTTCATAAAACTAAATATAGAAAGCGAAGAAAAAATAAATGTTGAGCTTACAAATTTTGAACTTAGAAAACTAACTTTTAGCGAGCAATTAAAATTTTTGAAAGACGCAATAAAAGAAAGCAAAATTATAAACAAAAGCTATATTATAACCAATAACGGCGTTGCAATTTTTAACTGCTTAGATAAAGAACTAATAAATAGTGAAGAAGTCTTTTATGCTTATGGTAAAGTAAAAAACAAGGCTGATATTAGTGAGCTCGTCATAATTTCAAACGGCTATGAGTCAGATCTTAGTTCTTTAATAAAACGTTTCAAAGACATAAAGATTTATGTGTTTGACCCAATAGAAACATATGCTCTATTAAAAAAATACAACTGCTTGCCAAATATTCAAAAAACGCAAAAACAAGCCAAAAACTTTAAAATTCAACGTATTTTTGCCAAAAAACAAGGTAAAAACTTTATAAAGTGTGGTTTCTTATTATTTGTTGCAGGGCTTCTTGTGCCATTTACTAAGTACTACACTATTTCTGCAGCAGTCTTTTTGTTCTTTGGCGCAATATGCCTCTGCTTTGGTTCAAAAGAATATGACAGCGTTTCCTCCTCAATACTCTTAGCAAAATAAAAAACAAGCTTTTCGCTTGTTTTTTACCATGTGAGTGGTTTGCTCTCACACTTATATTCACTTCTTGGAATATGATTTCGCCTATAGTTTACTATTTCGTCTTTGTAAATACTAAAGCTAGTAAAAATAACATCACTTTGATCACCAAGAGCAACAATTACTCCACTATCCGAAACAAAAATTTTAGCTTCATTAACCTCAATCTTGTCATTAGCACATATCAAAGCAATAAAAGCTTCGACGCCATCCTTTCTATTAGCTACCAAATTGAAGTCGGCATATTTTTTACTTTTGCCACATTCAATATCGAGCGTTGTGCCAGCATATAAAGCAGTAATTTTTTCTTCGCCCGATGCAAGCCTTAGTTCTAAATCTTTGGCATCAAAAAATCTATCAACATAATCAGCTGCAGCAACCAACTCTTTAAATCTTGATGCTTTCATAACATCTAATGTATAACAAAACTTTTCAGACAAAGCCATCTCTTTTGTTATAACACCATTGTTTTTAGCAACAATATCATAAAGAGCACATCTTTTAATATTTGCAAAGTCAATCTTTTTTTTCATGCTAACCCCACTACTTTTTTTAGTATACAATAGTTTTGGTTATTTTTCAATACATGGTTAGTTTTTTCTTATCTCAAGCTTATTTTTCTCAATATGGCTTATAAGTCCAGATAAAAATTCGTCGATTTCACTGCCTTCTAATGTATGGTCCTTTCCACTAAGCTCGTAAGACACTGTAATGCTCTTTTTACCTTGCAATGCTTCACTTTGATAAATGTCTTTAAGTACATAGCCCACCATTATTTTAGAACGATATTTGTTCAAAATCTGTTCAAGTGCACCATAATTCATATTTTCAGGCACTAAAACACTTACATCTAGATTAGTAGATTGGTATTTATATGGTACTTTTACCTTTTTAAAGTATCCATGTTTAGAAGACATCAAACCAAAGTCGATCTCTAAAACCACGATATTTAGTCTTTTATCAATAGATTTTGAAACCTTAGGGTTTAAAATTCCAATGTAGCCATAATCACCCTCACGGCTTGTAACCCTAAAGGTATTATATGGGTGCATATATGAAGGTTTATCGCCCTCTTTTAAGACGATATCAAGAGCAAGGTTTGTTTTTGCATAGCTTACAATAAATTCTTTTAAAGTATCAAACAAAGTATATGTATCTTTAGTTTGACTGGCAAAAACAACAGCTAACTTTTTCTTTTCAATGGCAAGATTGTTTTCATCAATACCAGTAGCCACTCTGCCAATTTCAAACACACGCATTTCGCTCAAAGTGTTTCTGTTTTCGCTTATAACTTTTAACAACGTAGGTGCAAGTTCACTTCTAATACCACTTTGACCAGCGTTGCTACTGTCCATTAGCTTAATATAGCTCTTACTGTCTATAAAATGAGATGCATTAAAATCTTGATAGTTCCAGATATACGAATGTATCTCAACACCGTTGTACTTTTCTGCAAGATATTTTTTGACCTCATACTCTTCACCTATGGCAGTATTTAAAAAGGTTGGTTTTGGCTCAAAAGCAAGTGGTTTTGGAGTGATGTTGTCATATCCATAAATTCTTGCGATTTCTTCAACCAAGTCTTCTTCCATAGATACGTCTTTTGTTGCTCTAAATGACGGAACTACAACTTCAATATTCTTGCCATTTTTGGTCACATCAAAACCTAAGCCTGCCAAAACTTTAATAATCTCTGATTCGCTAATGTTTTCACCAATTCTGCTTGAAATAAAGTCAGCTGTGATTTTTATCTTAGGCAAAGCGTATTTTTTTGTATAAACATCAGTAAATTTACTAGAAACCTTAATGCCTTTATCTATTGATTTTAAAATCTCAATAAATCTAGCTGTTGCAACAGGAACAAGCTCTGGGTCAAGTGACTTTTCATAGCGAGCAGAAGCGTCAGTGCTAAGACCGATAGTGCGACTTGCTTTTCTAACAGATACGCTGTCAAATGTTGCACTTTCTACCAAAACATTTGTTGTTTGCTCAGAAATTGATGCCTTCATTCCACCTTTTATGCCACCAATAGCTACAGGAACACCTTTGTTGTCTGCAATAACTAGTGTGTTTTCTGAAAGCTCATGTTCTTCGCCTTCTAGTGTCAATAACTTATCGCCTTTCTTTGCATCTACAACTTTAATGCCTTTAACTATTTCGTGGTCAAAAGCATGCATTGGTTGACCAAGCTCTAGCATTATGTAGTTCGTTACATCAGCTAAGAGGTTAATATCTCTCATCCCAGCATAGTACAATCTGATTGCCATATTCATTGGAGATTTTTTAACTGTAACATTATCTATAGCTATCGCTGAGTACCTGTAACAATTTTTGCTCTCAACCTTTACATCTAATTTTGGCAAAAGGTCAAAGTCAGTCAAACTTACTTTTTTAATGTCTTTCAATTTTCTACCAAATATGACAGCAATTTCTCTTGCCATGCCATAGTGACCCCAAAGGTCTGGACGATTTGTTAGTGTTTTGTTATCTATTTCGAAAACAACGTCATCAATATTAAACACATTTTTAATATCTTCACCAAGAGGAACATTTTCTGTTATGTCCATAATGCCTTCATCATCTTCGCCGATATCAAGCTCTTTTGCACTACAACACATACCAAAGCTGTCAATTCCAGCAAGCTTAGCAGCACCAATTTTGTGACCACAAACCGCACCGCCAACTTTTGCAACGCAAGTTACCATATTTGCTCTAACGTTTGGTGCACCACAAACAATTTGAAGAACCTCAGATTTGACGTCTACTTTTAAAATATGTAGTTTATTAGACTCCGGATGGTTTTGCACCTCTATTATTTTACCAAAAACAACATTATAAGTGTCTTTACCCTTGTATTCAACGCCTTCAATTTCAGCTGTTGCTAGGTTAAAACGCTTAACTATTTCTTCAGGCTCAATACCGTCTAAATTAACAAATTCTTTTATCCAATTAATTGATATTTTCATTTCTTATTGCTCCTATCCTTAAATCTTTGTTCCAAATTGTGATAATAATTTAACATTACCGCCATTTAAGCGTCTAATATCGTCAAGCCCTGTTTTAATCATAACAAGTCTATCAAAGCCAAGACCAAACGCAAAACCATTATATTCTTTGCTATCAATCCCCGCTTCTTTTAGAACGTTTGGATGTATCATACCGCACGGACAAAGCTCAATCCAGCCAGTGTGCGAACAAGCAGAACAACCCTTGCCCCCGCATAGTGGACAAGTCGTATCAAGCTCAAAAGATGGCTCTGTGAATGGAAAAAAGCCAGGACGTAAACGCACATTGACATCTTTTTTGAATACGCCTTTAAGCATCTCTTTCATAAAATAGATAAGGTTTGAAACGCTAACATTTTTATCAACAACAACGCCTTCAATTTGGAAGAAAGTGTTTTCATGAGTCGCATCTAGTTCTTCATTTCTAAAGCATCTACCTGGAAACAAAACCCTACAGATAGGTCCATGAGTTTTAAGTATTCTATTTTGGGCAGCAGAAGTTTGAGTTTTTAAAACCTCGCCATTATCAAGCCAAAAAGTATCTTGCATATCACGAGCTGGGTGCGATTCAGGCACGTTAACAGAGTCAAAGTTGTTATACTCTGTTTCTATTTCATTGCCGTCTTCAATAGTAAAGCCCATGCTAACAAAAGCATCAATTATTTGCTTTTGCAAAATAGTTCTTGGATGCAAAGCACCAATAGTCTGATTTACTGGCAAAGTATAGTCTATACGCTTATCATTTTTAAGCTGGTTTTCAAGCTCTTCATCTTTTTTTGCTTGAATAAGTTCGCCTAAGCCTGTTTCAATGCTTGTTTTAAGACTGTTTATAAGCATGCCCATTTCTTTTTTGTTTTCAGGTGCAACATTTCTGAACTCTGCCATAAGTTCATTTATGTAGCCCTTTTTGCCCATAAATTCTAGCCTTATAGCCTCAGCGTCAGCAATGGTTTTTGCTGCCTCTTTTTTTGTTTCAAATTGCTTTAATAGGTTTTCGATTTTTTGTTTCATAATATTCTCCTAAATATAAAACGCCCTTGAAATTTCAAGGACGTTTATTAACGTGGTACCACCTTGTTTCGCTTTAAAAATAAAGCCTCATTCACTTTTTTACGCCAAGTTCACGGTCTACTTTTAATAGACAGCTCGAGCGATGAAATTCACATGCATAATTTCTTATGTTTGCTTCCAGCCCAGGACAAACACTCTCTAAAAGTTTTATGAATGCTACTTAGTCGCCGTCATAGCCTTTATAAATTACATTTAGTATAAACTAAATACAAAATATGTCAAGCAATTATCTTAGTTTTATATGTATAGCAACAACTCCATATTCTTTTTGCTCTTGGTCACTATAATATTTAAGCATGTCTTTTGGATCAGCGTTTTCATCTTGATCATAGCCTAATGCTATTTTATTATAATTTGAATACAACTCATTAAAATTGCGATAGACTTTAATGTCAACGACTTCAGCTATTAATTTCTTAGTTTCATCATCTCTCAATTTAAAATTAATTGTGTCGCCTGTTTTGATAAGTTTACGCTTGTCATCATACAATCGCATTTCTATGGTTTTATTGCCTTTTTTAATTGCTTCAAAAGGTTCTTTATTTAACCTCAATTCATGTATCATTTTTACACCTCGAGTACGTGTTGTTTTTTCTTGCTAGAATATCTATATACTACTAACTTTTTACCAATAGCACAGATTGGCTCGGCTTTTAGTTTTGAAGCTACTTCGTTTAAAAGCTCTTTATAGTCAGCATCTGGCAACACTGAAATTTTAACAAGCTCATGAGCTGTTAAATTCATATCTATTTGTTTTATAACTGTTTCAGTTAAACCTTCTTTACCTATCATAACGCTAGGCTTAACTGAGCTAGCTATTGCCCTCACTTTAGCTCTTGTTTTTGAATCCATAATTTCTCCTTAAGTTTTTAATTCTTATCTTCGTAATATTCAAAGTCCATGTCTTTAACTCTGATAGTATCGCCCTCTTTTAATCCCCTTCTCCTCAACTCTTTCATGATACCCTTTTCTTTAAGCATTCTTTGAAAGTATGAAAATGATGTGTAATCATCAACAACAATGTTTCGGATGAGCTCATCAATATATCCGCCAGAAAGCACATACGCCCCGTCATCATGACGAGATATTTCATAGCGGTTAGGGTCTGGTCTAGAGTATACAAATGGCTCAAACTCCATAGGCTTTTTAGGAGGAAGCTTGTCTAACGTTTGTACTATTACTTTCAATAAAGTATCGAGATTAGTTGCAGATACAGCAGAAATTTCAACCATTTCGTACTTGGTTTTTAGCTTGCTTACTTTAGACTTAAAGCTGCTGATTTGTTTATCAGTCGCTAGATCGCATTTGTTAAGCACTAAAATTTGTGGCAAACTTTCGACCTCATTGCCGTACTTTTTAAGTTCCTTGTTTATAACTTGAAAATCCTTATATGGGTCGCGGTCCTCACTACCAGAAACATCAACCACATGTAAAAGTAATCTTGTTCTTTCAATGTGACGCAAAAAGTAATGCCCAAGGCCAACGCCCTCACTAGCCCCTTCAATAAGACCAGGAATATCCGCAATAACAAAACTCTTGTTGTAGGCTTTTGCAACACCAATATTTGGTGCAAGCGTTGTAAAATGATAGTTTGCAATCTTAGGTTTAGCACTAGTTAGCATTGAAAGCAAAGTACTCTTTCCAACATTTGGAAACCCAACAAGCCCAACATCAGCAATAGTTTTTAGTTCTAAAAGTACCATGTGCTCTTCAGTAAGCTGACCTGTTTGAGAAAAAGCAGGAGCTTGCCTTTTACTTGTTTTAAAGTGAGAGTTGCCTTTGCCACCCTCTCCACCTTGCAAAACTTTAATTGTCATACCGTCTTCATAAAGGTCGGCAATGATTTGTTCAGTTTTAGCATCTTTAATAACAGTACCGCAGGGCACTTTTATTACTAGCGGTTGACCACTTTTACCTGTTCTGTTTGCCGACTCACCATTTCTTCCGTCTTCGGCTCTAAATGCTTTGGTAAATCTAAAATCAATCAAACTATCAAGCCCAGCGTCAGCCTTAAAGATAATATCTCCACCTTTGCCACCGTCGCCACCGTCAGGTCCACCTTTTCGTACAAACTTCTCAGTATGAAAAGAGGTCTTGCCGTTACCACCTTTACCTGCTTTTATGAATATTTTAACACGATCTAAAAACATATTATCCTCGTTTGCTATTTTTTTTATTTAATGCATTATGTTTGCAAACGCCATTAAATTTACAAACCTCACACTGCGGGTTTATAGCTTTACAAACATATCTACCATGAAGCACCAACGCATAGTGAGCTTCGCTCCAATAATCTTTGCTGAGAACCTTTTCAAGCTGCTTTTGAGTTTTCTCAGGTGTGTTAGCATCAGCTAAACCAAGCCTATTAGAAACTCTAAAAACATGAGTATCTACAGCGATTGCTGGTTCCTTAAACACAAGCGAAACCACAACATTTGCAGTCTTTTCACCAACCCCAGCTAGTGTTTTGAGCTCCTCTTTTGTTTTTGGGAACTGACCGCCAAACTTATTTACAATGTCTAAAGACAAACTTTTAATAGCTTTTGCTTTATTATGATAAAAACCACAAGAGCGTATTGCTTCTTCAAGCTCATGTATATCCATATTGGCAAAAGCCTCAGGTGTGTTGTGAGTTTTATAAAGTTCGCTTGTAACCTTGTTTACCCTCTTATCTGTACATTGAGCAGATAAAACTACGGCTACAAGTAACTCAAAAGGAGTGTGATACACAAGCTCACACTCTGGATTTTGATATTCATTTTTTAAAATTTCTATTAGTTGTTTGTTCTTATCCATTGTATAAACATTGTTTATCCTAAATTTTTTGTTTTGTCATATAAAGCTTCAAGCATTTTAAACTCTACAGCATCCTCAAAGTTTCTAACATTCAAACCAGTAGCTTTGTGCACTTTATCTATTTTATAAAGCACTGTGTTTCTGTGCATGAATGAGTTTTTACTAGTTTCGCTAATGTTAAGGTTATTTGCAAAATAAGTGTCAACACAACCTCTAAGCTCTTCATCTTGCATGATTGCAATAAACTTTTTGCTCAAATACTTTTCAGATAAAGCCATTTTATCATCATCATTGATAAACTTTAATAAAGAACCCGTAAGACACTCAGAATTTGAGGCAATATTTGCACCATTATTGACTTTCATTGCTTTCGCTCCTATATGTTTAGTTAATTTTAACAAATTTTAAATGATTTTTCAATATATTTTTACATATCTATTAAGATTGTTAAATAATAATTAACTTGAGCAAATATTTTTATAACATCTAACTTAAATAATTTTACAATTAACCAT
>CATKXA010000008.1 GCA_949840475.1 uncultured Thermoanaerobacterales bacterium
GTATGTGTTACAGGACAACATCGTGAGATGCTTCATCAGGTGCTCAAAGTTTTTGATGTTGTACCAGACTATGATTTGGATATAATGAAAGACAAGCAAACGCTTTTTGATGTCACAGTAAATATAATAGAAAAGATAAAAGTTGTCTTAGAAAAAGAAAAACCAAACATTGTATTGGTTCATGGAGATACTTCAACAACATTTGTTTCTGCTCTAGCTTGTTTCTATATGCAAATTCCTGTAGGACATGTTGAGGCTGGACTTAGAACCTACAACTTAAAATCGCCATTCCCTGAAGAGTTTAATAGGCAAGCTGTTTCTATTTTAAGTAATTTCAACTTTGCTCCAACAGAATTGTCAAAGCAAAATTTAATTAATGAAAAGAAAGATGCAGATACAATTTATGTTACTGGAAATACTGCTATTGATGCTTTAAAAACAACTGTAGCTGAAAATTACTCACATCCAATGCTTGATTGGGCAGAGGGCTCTAAATTGATTATGATAACTGCTCATAGACGAGAAAATATTGGAGAACCAATGAGGCAGATGTTTAGAGCAATTAAAAGAATTATAAATGAGCATAGTGATGTTAAGGTAATTTATCCAATACATATGAATCCAGTAGTGCGTGAAATTGCAAATAGTATCTTTAATGGTGAAGATAGAGTTAGAATTATTGAACCGCTTGAAGTTATTGATTTCCATAACTTTTTAGCTAAAAGTTATATGATATTAACTGATAGTGGCGGTATTCAAGAAGAGGCTCCTTCATTAGGTAAGCCTGTTTTGGTCATGAGAGATACCACAGAGCGTCCAGAAGGTATTAAAGCTGGTACTTTAAAACTGGTTGGAACTAATGAAGAAAATATTTATAATAACTTCAAGCTTTTACTTGAGAATAAAAATGAGTATGAGAAAATGAGTAAGGCTCAAAATCCGTATGGAGATGGATTCGCTTGCAAGAGAATTGCTGATATTCTAGAAGAAAAATTATAACCTGATTTTATAAGGAGTGAATATGATACCTAAAGTTATACATTATGTTTGGGTAGGGGGAAATCCTCTAACACCACTTGCTGAAAAGTGTATTGCAAGTTGGGAAAAGTTTTGTCCTGATTATGAAATAAAAAGATGGGATGAAACTAATTTTGATATTAATGAAAATATTTTTTGCAAAGAAGCTTATGAAAGTAAAAAATGGGCATTTGTTTCTGATTATATAAGAGTAAAGGTGTTGCATGAGTTTGGTGGAATCTATATGGATACTGACGTAGAAGTTACCAAGCCTCTTGATGAATTTTTGAAGCACAAGGCATTTTCTGGTTTTGAATGTACCATGAAAATTCCAACAGGAATAATTGCGGCTGAAAAAAATAATAATTGGGTTAAATTGATGCTTGATTATTATAATGATAAGCATTTTATTCATGAAGATGGTTCGTTACATTTAGTTCCAAATGTATTGTTTATGACAGATTTAACTAAACAGCATTATGATATTAAAATGAACAATAAATTACAAGATTTAGGAGATATTGTATTCTATCCAAATGATTATTTTTGTCCTTATCTTGAAAATGATATTGCACTTGCAACTGAAAATACAGCCACTATACATCACTTTGCTTCGTCATGGCTGCCAGAAAGTTATAAGAAAAAAAGGGATAGAAGGACAAAATTTAGAGGATTTATTAAATCTGTAATGAAATTCTTTTTGGGTAAAAAGAATTATGAAAAAGTGATGGCAAAACATAGAGAAAAGGCAATAAACAAGCAAGTTGACTATGATTCTAAGTACGAAAAAATCAGGAGACAAAAATGACGGAAAATATAAAATTTTCTATATTGATGCCAACATATAATGATGAAAAAACCATACTGGAAGCATTTAACTCAATTTCAGCACAAACATATCAGAATTATGAGTTGATCGTTGTTAATGACGGTTCGACTGACGAAAGTGAAAAGGTTATTAAAAATTATATTAATGAACATAAATTAAATAATAAATTTAAATATGTTTATCAGCAAAATGCTGATCAATTAAATGCAATCAAAACAGCTCTAGCGTATGCAACTGGTGATTATTACTATATTTTGCATTCAGATGATTTATTTTATGACAATGATGTATTATGCAAATTGGCAAATATATGTGAAAACAATAAACATATAGATGCCTTTATTCCCAATAGCATACCGACCATTTCAAAAGATGGAGAACCTAGAGAAATAATAAAAGTAAGGAAATATAAAGAAAACACCAACTACATTAAAGCTTTAATTTTGAATGGTGGAATGAATGTGTTTTTAGATTGTGCACTATTTAAAAAAGAGGCGTTTGCCAAAAATGTGCTCTATAATTATCTTACTTGGAATAGACCGTTTTGGGCTGATATTGAGCAAAATAAAACTTTAAAACTATATTCTTTAGATTTCCCAACTTTTAAATATAGAATATTTGAAGAAAATTATATTAATTCTGAATTAGGATTAGTAAATGTTTATAATGGTATTATGAGAACATTTATTGATGCAACAGACAATTATTCTTATCCTTTATTCTCCTTGCAACGATTTGTCTTTAGAATAAGTAAAAAATTAAATTTCCCAAGACTGATGACAGGTTTCGCTTTTAAAAAACCTATGGAAAACAAATATAAAGCAATAAAAAGTATTTTGCCAAAACAGATCTTACATTATCCATATTACAAATCAGTGCTTGGTTTTTATAAGAATAAAAAAATAGAGAGAACAATCACTTTAGATAACTTTCCAGAAAAAATTTATGTTGGCAGTGATATGAGGTTATTTAATAAATTAATGATTAAAAATGAATTGCCTGAATTTTATACGAATTTTATGAAAGAGATAGAAAGTGGTTTTTCTAAAATAATTATAAGTGAAGAAAATGAAAATAAATTATCAAATCTTTTACACTTCTTTTGTATAAAAGAAAAAGTGGAGATTTCTTATTTAAAAGATTAAAAATCATTCGACCAAACTTGGTAGGTTAGTATGTCTAGAACTCAAAATGTAAAAAGAAATTTAACATTTAATGTTATACGATTTATGTCGCAATTAATATTGCAATTCGTTTTACGTACAATTTTAATTTATGTGATGGGGGCAGAATACATTGGTCTAAACGGATTATTTAGCAATATTTTTGGAGTATTAAACCTTGCTGAGCTCGGTATCGGGTCCGCTATAGTTTTTGCTATGTACAAACCAATAGCTGATGGGGATTTAGATAAAGTTCGTGCACTGCAAAATTTATATAAAAAGTTTTATTTGGTAATTGCTCTTATAGTGCTTGGCATAGGTGGGATACTAACTCCTTTTATAAATATATTTATTAAGGAAGAAGTAACTGTTAATGTAAATATATATATCCTTTTTGTAATGTATCTTTTAAATACAGTTGTTGGGTATTTTTCAGCACATAAGCGTTCATTGCTTTTAGCTTATCAAAGAGATGATATTGAGAAAAAAATATGTACTATTTGTATTTTTGGCATGACGATTACTCAAATTGCTATTTTGTTGATTTTTAAGAATTATTATGCATTTTTTGCAATTAACATATTTTTTACAATTTTAGAATGTGTTATAGTTCATTTAGTTGCAAATAAGAAATATCCTGAAGCAAATGGTAAAGGACAACCTTTAGATAAAGAAACCAAAACTTTGATTACTAAGAATGTTGCGGCTCTAAGTTTGCATAAGGTAGGGTCTGCTGTTGTATTTTCAACAGATAATATTTTAATATCTTCTTTTTGGGGGGTTGCGATTTTAGGTGCGTATTCAAACTATGCTCTTATAATATCAAGTTTTACAACATTTTTTTCGCTACTTTCTACGGCACTTGCTGGAAGTGTAGGTAATTTAATTGCCAGTTGTGATAAAGAATATACTTATACTAAGTTTAAACAAATTTATTTTATTTTATCATTTTTAATTTCTTTTTGTTTCATATGTCTTGTGATTTTGTTGCAACCTTTTATTAAACTTTGGACTGGCGGAGGAGTATACTTGCTTGATTACTCAACCATCTGCTTGCTTTGTGTAAGCTTTTACTTGTCTAAAATGAGGGTTGGAGTTTCAGTATTTAAAGACTGTGCGGGTATTTTTTGGCAAAATCGCTGGCAGCCTATCGTTGAATCTGTTGTTAACCTTGGAGCCTCTATAGGTCTGGCTTACTTAATGGGCATTAATGGCGTTATTCTAGGAACTATTATCAGTACAATTATTGCACCTCTTTGGGTTGAACCACTTGTACTATTTAAGCATTACTTTAAAAAATCGATTTGGCTATATTTTAAGCAATATCTATTAAATATTTTAATAACGCTTGTTGTAGGCGGTTTGGCGTTTGTGTCGTGCTATTTTATACCAGATGGTGGAATTGGGCTACTAGTAGCCAAATTTGCCGTGTGTATAGTAGTTACTGGTGTTGGTTTGCTAATATCATATTGCTGGACTAGTGAATTTAAACAAACTTATAAAATGTTTAAACAAATGCTTGGTAATTTCTTACATAGAAAGTCTAAAGCAAAAGAACTAGTGACAATAGATGATTCAAATAGTTCTTTAGAAAATAAAGAACAAAATTAGAAATTCTTTATTAAATCAAATAGAGCTCATGCTCTATTTTTTTTGTTTAAATTTTAAAAAAAAGTAGAATAAAAAATAAAATTATGGCATTAAATAAAATGTAGTGCATTTTAAGTTTCAGCTTAAATATTAGGAGTAGAATCTTGCTTAGACAAAAATTAAAATTATCATTAGTTGAAGATTACATTAAGGTGGTCGGACTCTCGTCTTTCTGCTCTAACTGCTTGAAAAATAGTGGACAAGAATACATAAATTCTTTAAACGATATTAAAATTTTGGTTGATGAGATACAAAAAGCTTACGATAAACTGCTTTTTAAATATAACATTATGGATGTTTCGCTTTTAGTTCTAAAAAAGGAGCTAAAGGAGAACAGTAGTTTGCAAAATGCGAAGTCTTTTGATAGCGTAAATAGTATTGAAAACATTGAAAAATGTAAGAAAAGCGTAAAAGACATCTATGTATCTTTGCATCAAAAGCTGAATAAACTGTCACTTAGTGACATTGAAAAAAAGTATATTACAAAGGACATAATCGCGTTTTTTAAAAGTTAAAAAAAATAATATATAAAAACTGCAACACGTGTGCAGTTTTTTGTTTGTTTTAAACATAAATTGTAAAGAAATAACACTAGACAATTAGCTCAATTTGTGGTATTTTATTGCTATAAAAAAGAGGCATTATGGCAGAAGTAAAAAACACAAAAAAGAGGAAAACTCTATATTCATTATTCTTTAAAAGATTTTTTGATATAATCTTTTCTTTGCTCGCACTTATTATTCTATCTCCATTTCTTTTGATAATGTGGATAGTTTTAAGAATAAATTTAAAAGGTAAGGCAGTCTTTGCACAATATAGACCCGGTAAAGACGGCAAGATTTTTAAGTTTTATAAATTTAGAAGTATGACAAATGAAACTGATGAAAACGGCGAGTTGTTGCCAGATGCACAGCGTATTACAAAGATTGGTAAGTTCATTAGAAAAACAAGTATTGATGAGTTGCCACAGCTTTTTAATATTTTAAAAGGGGACATGAGTTTTATTGGCCCTCGTCCAAGGCTTGTTAAGGACATGGTGTTTTATGACAATGAAACATTGCCAGCATATTCAGTAAGACCAGGCATTACTGGCCCGTCTCAGGTTTGTGGTGGTAGAAGCAGTATTTCTTGGGAAGAAATCTTTGCTCTAGACCTTGATTACGCTAACCATATTACAATATTTAAAGATATTGCTATATTGTTTAAAACTGTTGGTGCGGTGTTTAAATCTGACGCTGGCAGTGCGGGAGATAGTAAGCGTGAATATTATTATGCAGACTATCTTTTAAAAACGAACAAAATAACTAAAGAGCAATATGACCTAGGCTTAAAAAGAGCTGAGGCTTTGATTTCTAGCGGTGGAAAAATTGAGTATCAGGCAGATTTGCGTGAAGAAGCTATAGCCAGTAGCAATGAAAATCAGGAAGATTAAACAAAAATCGTGCTATGCATGATTTTTGTTTTATTTTAATATTACATAAAGAAGTATGAAATGGACAAAGAAATAGTAAAACAAAAGCTAAAAGACATAATCACAAACAAAACAATCATTGCTTGTATTGTTTTGGTCGCTATATTTTTAGCGGGTGGGTATTGTCAATACCTTGGTATTGGTGTTATTGTAGGTGCTGCAATATTTTTTGCTATCATGCCTATTCAGCAAAGCTTTTGTTTGTTTCTCTTTCTTCAAAGCTATTGTTATAAAAATGGATTGTATGGAACATATATAGTTGCTACGTTTATATGTTTTATTTTAAATTTATTTGTTAGATATATCATAGGTGTAAAAAAGGGAAAATACAAACTATATATAAAACACTTAATAGCAATGGCAGTGTTTTTAGTCTTTTATATTTGTATTAGCTTTTTTCATAGGCTTTTTGCTGAAGGTGCTACTTATGCAGCGTACGTTCCTCTCATTTACCTAATGTTTGCGATGAGAGAAGACTTTAACCTAAAAGAAGGAATGGCGTATTTGCTAGGTGGGTTTATTAGTTCTGCCATTTTGGCATTGATTGTCTCTGTGCTCCCTGGTTATCATTATGAGATATTCCCAATGGAACATAGATTTATAGCGTTATCAGCTCACCCTAATCATATCCATATTAGAGGTATATTCTTAATTTGCTACTATATGTATAGATATCTTGCGGGTAAATTATCTACATTAAAATTTGCGTTGATTTATGTTTCGTGTGCTATTATAACAATATTATGTCGATCTAAAACTGGCATTTTACTATTGGCATTTTTTACGCTTTTATTTATAATCTTATATTTAAAAGAAGATTTCAAGCACCGAATAAAATTTGTCGGCATAGTCGTGGCTATACTTGCTGTTGCTGCATGCATAGGATACAAACAAATACTAGCCATATTAAATAGGTTTGTTAGTGGTGATGGCGACTTTTTAACCAATCTTACAACTGAACGTAACTATATTTGGCTTGACTACTTAAAAACCATAGTTAAAAGCCCACTTGTATTTTTATTCGGACATGGTTTTTTAGCTGATGAAGTTTATATAGTTATGCAGGAAATGGCAAGAGCTCCACATAGTTTGTATATATTTTTGTTATTTAGATTTGGTTTCATGGGATGCATAGCTTTGATGTATTTACTTGTAATGTTTATAAAAGAGCTCAATAAACAAAGACCAAAGCTAATTAATGCTATACCAATTATATGGGTTTGCATTATAGGGCTTATTGAAAATATATTTAATTTTTTTGGTATTATATATATTATCCTTTCGTTTATGATTTTATTTGACGGCGTAAAAGAGAAGCTTCCAGTGAGCGAAGAAGAGAATGTGCCGGTTAAAACAAATGAGAAGGACTTAGACAAAAAAGAGATAATTAACGAGCAGTAAGGAAAGTTCTATGCAGAGAGTAAATTGGAACCCTTGGCACGGTTGCCATAAGTGTAGCGAGGGTTGTAAAAATTGTTTTGTGTTCTTTCTGGATAAAAAGAGAGATAGAGATACTAATATTGTTACGAAATCTAAAACAAATTTTAATTTGCCAATTAAAAAAAGCAGAACAGGGGAATACAAAATACAAAAGGGCTCAGAGGTCGGAGTTTGTTTTACTTCAGATTTCTTTATAGAGGAAGCAGATGCCTGGCGGGAAGATGCCTACAAAATTATTAAAGAGCGTACAGATGTTACCTTTTTAATTTGTACAAAGCGTGTGGACAGATACAAGCAATGTTTGCCAAGCGACTGGGGCGACGGTTACAACAATGTTCAAATAGCTGTTTCAACTGAAAACCAAAATATGGCAGACAAGCGTCTACCATACTTATTAGAGATGCCCGCCAAATGTAAGTATATTTTTGCTGCTCCACTACTTGAAGATATTGATTTAAGTAAATATTTAGCATCAAAAAAGATTGATGGTGTTTTTGTTGGCGGTGAGTCCTATGACAACGCTAGGGAATGCCACTTTGAATGGGTACAGCATATTAAAAATACTTGCGATAAGTATGGCGTGTACTTTGATTTTCATCAAACGGGTTCTAATTTTGTTAAGGACGGGAAAAAGTATAAAATTAGGCACAAAGATGAGTATTTGCAGGCTCGCAAAGGCATGAAATTTTTATAAAATCATCGTTTTGATTGGTGTGTATAATTGCAAAGCAAAATTATAGAAAAAACCTATACAAAACCGCACAAAACCATTAAAAATTAGCCTATTATTGTAAATAATTTAATGTGTCGAAAAACTTGCTATTATATTACTTTTCTTTACAAAATAAGCAAAAAGGTCGAATTATCTGAAGGATTTTGTAAAAACAAGTAATTTTGTAAAATTATTTAATACATAAGTGCACAAAAGTTGAAAAAAATCTGATTTTTAAAGAAAAATCAAGTGTTTTTGGGCTGTTTTAAGTATTTTATTGAATTGACAAGGGCTTTTTCTATATTTATAATTTATTTAATAAGAAATATTTGGCTGGAGGGGAAATGAAAAAAAGTAACATCGGCATTTACATATCATGCTTAGTTGTTGTAGTTGCGGTTTCATTTGCGATGCTTATAGACACAGTAGGTGCTATAGTTTCATCACTTATTACCACTATCATTACGACGCTTGGTGCAATGGTAATTTGGATACAACTTAAAAGGAACGGTATAAAGGTTTCTTCTGAGCTTATTAAAAACATGAATATAGTTTTGCTAAAATCTCCAGGATTGTTGTATCTTAGGGATAAATTAAAATCTACAGACAAAGCTGAAGACTACTCTGTTGACGGCAAAAAGGGAAAACAAGATTTAACTTATGACCTAGATAATGCTATTTATGATGACTCTATCAATATTATTGAGTACTTGGAGTTTTTTGAAAATATTGCACTCATGTATTTTTCAGACAACTTGGAGCTAGAAGACTTAGATAACAATTTTGGAGATATGTTCTTTAGTGCAATGAACAATAAATATATCCAAGAAAGAGAAATATTGCCGTACAGTCAGCATTATATCAATATTATTAAGCTTTACAAAGAGTGGTATAAATATAGACAAGCACGAAACATCATATCGCCATACAACGACAACCCTCTCGATTATAAAGAAATTTTAGGGGAGGAGAAAAATGCGTAGTAATAAAAAGAATACAATAGTTTTCACTTGCCTTATTATTTTATATGTGTTGTTGCTTTTAAGCATGTTTTTGGTGTATCTTCTAACAGATGCGTCAGATATTTTTGCAAGCATTGTTACATTAATTGCTACTATTATTGGTGCGTTTGCGTCAATTGTAGAGTATAGAAAAAATGAAAGCGTAGATATGTGTAACAATATTTTGGAGATATATGCTGACTTTGTGGACGTGCCAACAAATAAAGATATTGAATACAAACTTGAATGTTTAAAAAGAAGAAATGTAAATTTATTCACTAAAGAGGATATTTCTGGAATACGAAATTACTTGATGTATTTTAATAGCGTTGCTGAAATTGTTTTGACTAATAATATAAAAATCAGCTATATCAATACTATTTTGGGCTATAGATTTTTCCTTGCAATGAACTCTCCGTATATTCAGGATTTAGAAATTATCCCTAACGCACATTGTTATAAACCTTGTATTATGCTCCACCATAAATGGAAAAAATGGAGTGACGCTAGAGGGTTTAAACGAACAGGCGATGAAACTTCACTAGAAAAGCGTTTTGATAAATATTATGATTTTGTATAAAAAACAAGCTTTTAAAAGCTTGTTTTTTTTATTCATCTTCACTCGGCTGTGGGACGTAGATATAATCGTCGTCAGTCGTACGGATAAAGTATTTATTGTTGCACATAGAGTTGATTTTACGAACGAGCTCTAGCTGTTTTTTCGTGTGGGGAACTCTGACTATGTGATTTGTTCGTGGAGGGAAGTCTGAAAAGTCATAGTTTACGTCGTTAAACGAGAACTTTATGCCATAATTCACGCCGTCATAAAAATAGCCTCCGCCAATGCCCTCAACATTTCGCAATATGCTTTCTTTATCGAATTTGCCCATCGATTTAAGTAGCATAACGGCAAACAAGTTTCGCTCAACAATGCCTTCAACGTTTGGAACATATGTTATGTGAGTGGCACGTTTTAATTGCCTATCTGACAAATAATGTCTTGTAACATATGCAACGTCTTCAATATGCTCACTTAGTAGCGCATCAAAAAGCTCGCGTTTATGCATTTGTTTTTCGTCTGCATAAGAAATAAAGCTGTCTTCACTTAGCTCGTAGCCAATATTTAAAGCCATGTAGAAAAATTGAGTGTCAATTTTGATTGAGTTTGCAAAAGCCGTTAATACCTGCTCAAAATACTTTTCACACGCTGACTTATATTCAATTAGCGTTTGATGGTTTTGTTTTATATCTACCTTTGAAGAAATTAAGTCTTCAAGTATTTTTGTTATAGATAAGACTTGCTCTTTTACTTGTTTATCAAGAGAGTTTAAATTTTTGTACAAGTTAAAACTGCCTTTAGAAAAACCAAAGAATTCTGGGCAGCGAGATAATATTTCGTCGGCGTAAACTTGGCTAAAAAATGTCGGATTGTTTGTGCTCATAATAGCTCCTTTATAGGGTGGAGTTTTAATATTAAAATATTTTATTTTAAGTAGCAATTACTTATTTGTAGAATTATAGTCAATATATGCACATAAAGTATTATCTTGACACAAAATCATTATTGAGTAGGAAATATGCACGCTTAGCGTGCATTTTTCTTTACTAGATTTTAAGCAAATGATATAATCACTAGGAAAATTGTATTAATTAATCGAAATGTCACGTTTTATCGGGAATATAAAAGAATTTTTGAGATTTTTTTGTATATTTATAAATATTTATGTCAGTTTATTGTAGGTTTGGCTTATAAAAAAATGTTTGTACAAATAATATCAAGAAAAGATTAAAATATGTAGAGTTAGAGTTAATTATAGTAAAATAAACTTGACTTATACGTGTCGATTTTAATAGAATTTTGGCATAAAAGTAAAATTTGTGGGAGTACTTATGAAAAAATTTGTGTTGGCGATAATGCTAGTGTTTAGTTTTGTATTGGTTGGCTGCGTGGGCGGGCATGAGGATGCTCAAGCTGTATCAATAGAGTTAGAAAATATCAATGAACAAATAGTTGTTTATTTAGACGACGAGGTTAACTTTAGGAATTATAATGTAATCATCAAATATGATGACGGAACTAGTAAAAAAGTTTGCTTAAAAGATGCTGTAATTGAAGGCTTTTCTACCAGTGAACTAGGAGAATTTGAGGCTGTAGTAAAGTATGATGAGATGTCTACAACTCTTAAATATAAAGTAATTAAAATGCCTATAGTTTCAGTTTATTTTTCAAAAGAAGTTATAGAAATATATGACACCGAGGAACTTGATACTATGAGCTACTCTTTTAGAGTGCTTTATAAAAATGGCACAGAGAAATTTATGCCATTATCAAGTGCAACATTTCCAGAACTAGATAAGTCAAGCTATGGCGACGTTAAAGTGCTAGACGCTGTGTATGAGGGATTTCATTTTTCTATTAACTATAAAATTATCAAGAGCCTTCCAATTAGTCTTGAATTAAATACAAGCAAAGTAACAGCGTACTATGGCGAGAATGTTGAATTGAGTGCGATTACGTTCAAAGCTATTTATGAAAATGGTAAGGAGGAAATCTATAGCCTTGCTGACGTTGACGGGATAACTTTTGACACAAGTGAGCTAACTTCAAGCAAAACATTGAGCTTTGAGTTTCTAGGAATAGAGGCACAAATAGAGTATGAGGTGGTATATAGAGAAATTGAACTTGATGTTGAATATGATTTGGACGGATACATTGAGGGCGTTAATTGCAGTATAAAGTTTATTCAAACTGATGCTGGGTTAAAAGCACAAATTTATGAAGACGGAGTAAGCAGCTCTCAGCCTAAAAAAGTTAAAGTCAACCAAGATGGTACATACACTTTGACAATTAATTTAGGCGAAGAATATATTTTACATTTATCTAATAATGTGGTTTATATGACGGCAAAATAAAAACATATCATTTGATATGTTTTTTTAATTTGCGTTATTTATAAGACGTAAATCCTGACCGATTATTTTAGTGGTAAAGCTTTCTCTTTTATTGAACAGCCTACTAAAGATGCGTTCTTCATACCTTTGCAATAGCTCATTGGCATCTAGGTTGGTGGTAACTATTGTTAGCTTGTTTAGCCTTGCTCTTTCAGAGAGTAGTACTAGCAAATATTCCTTTGTTACATTTTTTAGCACTGGCTCTGTTCCTAGGTCGTCAATAAAAAGTATGTCTGGTTCTATTAAAGCACTTAGATATGAGTACTTTTGTTCGTCGTGACAAGTGTGGTAAGACAAGAAAATGTTGTTCATGCCAAAGGCAGTTATAAATGAAACTAGGTAATTTCTTTCAATCAATGCCTTAGCTAAGCACTCTGTTAAAAAGGTTTTACCAACGCCAGTTTTACCAGATATTACCATGAACTTGGTTTGTATATTAGGATAGGTAACTGCAACATCTTCAAACTTCTTTTTTAGCTTTAATAGCTGTGTTTTATGAGAATCGTCTTTTACGATATCTGTGTTGAAGTCTTTAAAATCGCATAGCTCACTTTTACCAGCGTTACAATTTTCAATAATCTTTTTGTTGAGTTTTGCCTTTAGACATTTACACATGCCCATGCCAATATATCCAATATCATTACACTCTTTGCAAGAGTAACTAGGGGATAGGTCGGCAGTAGTAAGGGACATTTCTCTTAAAATTTTTGATTTTTGAGCCCTTAGCTTTTCTAGACTTACTTCAATAACTTTGGTGTTTTCGTTGTTTGCCCTAGCTTTGCCAAGCTCAAATACAAGCGAGCGTTCTTGTTTTTCGCATAGCGAAAACTGCTCGTTTGCACGTGCTTTGGATAAGTTTGAATAAGCAACAGCTTGAGCTTTTGCTCTGCTTTGAGATAGCTCTTCGCTGCATTGTTGCAATAATTGATTTCTATTCATCTTATACCTCTATATCGTCAAGAGAATCAAACATTGCATTGAGTTCGTCTTTTGTGTATTCTCTTTGAGCAAAGCTTTTAGTATTATTTGTAGTTGATACTTTTGTGTTGTTTAAGAAGCTTTTGGCGGCTGTTATATCAGTTATATTGCTGTGGTATAGGTCTAGTAGTAGCTTGTTCATATATCTCAATGGGTTTGCTGTGCCTTTTGCTTTTTCGGCTACTAGGGCTATTATATCATCGTCAAAGTGCCAGTCACATGTCCAGGTTTTATAAAAATCTCTGTCTGACGAATTTACGCGTCTAACAATGTTTAAAGCATTTAATATGTTTTTAATTTTAGCGTCAGTTTGAATAACTGAATCAAAGTACTCATTCAATGCTTCAAGCGACACAATACCAAGCTTATAAAATTTGTTTACAATTTCGTTCATGAGCGAAAGCGATTTTATATCTTGTTTAAAGCAATAAGAAGAGAGTAGAAGCAGAGTCGCTTGGTCATAGCCTTTATTGACCCACGGCTTAATATAAACCTCTACAACATTTTCTAGGTTTTGGTAATATAGCCCTAGGCTTGCTGTTACTTTTTTTGCAATGTCATATAGCATTTGTTTTTCCATAGAGTAGTTTTCAATGTCTTTAACAGTGAAAAGCTTTTGCTCAAATAGTTTAGATAGAGTTTGGTCAAGCGTAGACATTCCGCCGCGTTTGTTTTGTTTTTTTGCGACCTCTAAAATAACATTGTCAGTAAAGCCAAAGTTGTTGACCCATTTAAGATACATATTTCTTTCGTCTAAATCAGCCTCTCTGTTTAAACCTAAGCTTTTAAGAACTTTGAGTATTTGTTCGCTCGCTTTTTCTTGTTCCATAAGCTTTTGTTCAACGGCTAGGGTAGACTTTATGCCTTGATTTGCAAAGTCCTTTGCGACTGCTATTATGTATGGATAATTTATAGCATTGGTTTTGATTGTTGTACAGTATTTAATTATCATCACAAGAGCTTCAGGCTCAAAATGCTCATTTTCAATCAAATTATAATACTCATTATATTCAATAGGTTTAATCATTCTGCCACAAAGAATGCTTTGAACTTGAGTGTTAAAGTCGTTATATTTGGCTTTAGACCTGATTTTCTGGCTTCCAGAATAAGCTCTTGGGGACAAGTATTTTACTTCAAATGGCTCTTTATTCACTATTTGAACAACGCCCATTTCTTGCCAATAAGCAAAGGCGTCAAAAATTTTGTCTTCACTTAAGGCTAGGACCTTGCTCATAGAGTCTATATTATTGTCACTTCCGCTAAGTTGGCATAGTGAAAGACCATACAAATACACTTTGACAGCCTCCGCTGGGGCAGAAGGTAAAAACTCGTTGATAAAAGTATTATCAACAAGTGTGCTTGACTGCATAACTAGACTACTTGAGAAACTGCAAAGTGCCATATTTTTTCCTTTTGTGTTTTTATTTATATTACCACGCTATAGTTACTATTTCAAGAACAAATTTAATAAGTGGTAAATTTATTTTAGATACTTTTGAAACTTTTTAGATTTTTGCCATTTTTCTAAGGCTGCAAAAACTTCGGTAGGGGTGTTACAGAATGTGAAATATTTGTACTGCCTCTTTTCTAAAGTTCCCGCTTCTAGCATAAAGTTATTCATTTCTATAACTTTGTCGTAAAAGCCGTTGACATTGTATACAATTACAACATCGCTGTCGAAATTGCTTTCAGTGCTATCAGTAATCATGTAAAGCTCGGCAAGTGTGCCATTTCCGCCAGGAAGAACGATTGTCGCTTGTGAGTTTTTGAGGGCGAGCTGTTGAAGCATGTAAAGAGTATCTACAACTGTCATCGAGTTGGCAAGCATGCCTTTTGATGACTTTGCGTATGGGATTGGAACAATAACATCAACGCGTGCTTTACGCTCTAAAAAGACATTATACATTTCGCCAATAGCTCCAAAAGGGGCACCAACACAAATGATTTCATGATTATTATCAACCAAATAATTACCAATTTCGGCAATACCTTCAAGATATTTTTTCTTGATTTTGTTATTTACTCCGCCGGCAATAAACAATTTCATTTTTTTTCTCCATTTATATAAATATTAATTTATCACTTTTTATGTTTAAAAGCAACTTTAAATCCACTAAAATTTGGGAGTGTAAAAAGAAGTTGCACTACTAAGCTCTTGAGTGAAAGCGTTTTTAAAACCAAGCTTTAGTGCGTGGTTTATTACCACCTTGTATTCAAGAGGGGATATTCTATTGTTAAGTTCGCTAAACTCAAGCGTTCTATTTAATGGCGTGTATTGACTCATAAGCGACACTATCGTATTGTTTGACAGCTCTTTATTTATAATACCAAGTACATTTTTACTGTCTTCAACATTTTTTGGCAAGACCATATGTCTAACAATCAAGCCCTTTACGAGTTTGCCGTCAACGATTACGTCTTTAGGCTGATTTTTTCGCATTTGCTTAATTGCGGCCAAGGCTTTTGAAGGATAGTTTTTTGCACTTGAATATTTTTCAGCCAGCTCCTGACTTGCATATTTGAAGTCTGTTAAATAAATGTCAACATACTTTTTGAGTTTTTTAATAGTGTGAGCCTCTTCGTATCCGCTTGTGTTCCAAATAACTGGCACTTTGGGCTTGTAAATTTTTAGTGCTTCAATTATTTTATCCGTAAAGTGAGTTGGGGTTACTAAGTCTATGTTTCCAGCCCCTTGGTTTTCTAGGTCTTTAAAAATATTGGCTAGCTCTTTTGGGGCTACTACTTCTCCTTTCATCGTATGACTAATCTCATAATTTTGGCAATACACGCACCTTAGGTTACAGCCAGAAAAGAATATTGCTCCGCTGCCAAGCTCATCCTTACTTGTAAGCAAGGGTTCTTCATATTTATGAAGCATTACTTTGCTTACTATTATTTCGTCATTTGCTTTGCAAAAACCAACAGTTTTGCTTCTTGTTGCTTTACATTTTCTCGGACAAAGTGTACAATTTTTCATAAGGAAATAGTAAAATAGCTTTAATGTTTATGTCAAGTATAAACAAAGGAGTGGGCGGAATTCATGCAAAATATTAATAATCAACTAATGCAAAAGCTTAGTGAGCTAAAGCAAGGTCAGGATTTTATAGATTTTCAAGCAAAAATCATAAGAACAAATAAGTCTATCATTGGCGTTAAAACTCCGGATATAAGGCGAGTTGCTAAAGCAGCCTTTGCTGAGGCGGGTCTAAGTTTTATTGATAAAATAGATTTTAGTTGCTACGAACTTTCTGCTTTGGCGGGGCTTGCTATTTGTGAGCAAAAGGATTTTGTAGCAGCAAGGCCTATGCTAGATATGTTTTTAAAACATGCGGACAACTGGGCTGAGATAGATATTGTTGCAGGTCAGATGAAAAAGCTTGTTAAGTATAATAAAGACGCTTGCCATGAATATTTTATAAGGCTGACGCAATCAAGCATGCCTTTTACTATCAGAATGGGTATAGTTTGCCTGATGAGATATTTTATTGACGAAAACAACTATAAAGATACATTACGCATTGTATCTAGCATCAAAAATGACAGTTATTACGTTGAAATGGCAATAGCTTGGCTGATTTCTGAAATTTTAATACATGCGAAAAATGCGTACGAGGTTGCAAAAGACATGTTTGCTACCTTTAATTTTTCTAAGTTTGTTAAAAATAAAGCAATAAGTAAGGCTAGGGATAGTTTTAGGGTAAATATTGAACAAAAAGAGTTACTAAAAGGACTGAGGAATGATTAAGAAAAACGATGAATTATTGCTTGATATAACCTCATACACAAGCGAGGGCTATGGCGTAGGAAAGCATAATTGCATTGCAGTTTTTGTTCCCTTTGCACTAGAGGGTGAGCAAGTGCTTGTGCATATAATTAAAGTTGCTAGGTCGTATGCTATTGGTAAAATTGTAAAAATATTAAAAAGGTCGGACGCACGAATAGAGCCAAGTTGTAAGTTTTACCAAAAATGCGGCGGTTGTGATTTGCAACATGTGAGCTATGACCAAAGCTTAAAGATTAAACAACAGATAGTCAAAGACGCCTTTGCAAAGCTTGGTGGCTTAAAGGTTGAGGTTGAAGAGGTTTGTGAAAGCCAAGAGTTTATGTACCGAAACAAAATAGCTGTTCCGCTTTGCACAGACGATAATGCTCAGGTTAGTATGGCAATGTATAGAAAGTCCAGTCACAATGCTGTTGTTATTGATGAGTGCTTGCTTGCACATAAAGAAATAACTGAGATATGCAAGCAGGTAGTGGAACTATTAAGCAAATATTTTGAAGAAAAAGAAGTCTTTAAACATCTTGTTGTGAGAAAACTTAAAAACGGTGCACTTATTACCATTGTGTCTAGCAAGGCTCTTGACGCTCGTTTGCTAAAAAAATTATTTGCAGCACTATCAAGCAAATTTGAAAGTTTGAATTTAGGGCTTTATACTTGCAAAAAGCTAATGGATAACAATGTTATTTTAGAGGGAAATATTAAGCATGTTGCGGGCATAAAGAACATTGAGATAGATGTCCTAGGCATAAATGTTGAGATTGCTCCGCTTAGCTTTTTCCAAGTCAATTTTGAAGTTATGCAAAAGCTTTACCAAAAAGTATTAGAGCAGGCGAGTGGCTATCGTGAAGTGATAGATGCCTACAGCGGTGCTGGATTATTATCTGCTCTTTTAGCAAAGACGGCAAAGCATGTTTATGGAATAGAAATTGTTAAGGAAGCAGTGGAAAATGCAAACAATTTAAAACTAAAGAACAATATAAAGAACTTAACAAACATTTGTAAAGACGCTAAAGACGCATTGCCTAAGCTAATAAATGAACATAAAGATGCCCTGTTGGTGTTGGACCCGCCAAGAAAGGGTGTTGATAAAAGCGTTATTGAGGCTATAAAAAATTCTAAACCTGTTAAAATTATATACATTTCTTGTAATCCAGCGACCTTGGCTAGGGATGCCAAACTATTATCAGAATGTTATGATATTAGCTATGTTAAGCCATTTGACATGTTTTCTAAAACAAGTAGCGTTGAAACACTATGTGTTTTTACTTTAAAGTTATAAAAAGCGTAAAATCGTTTTGAATACTAATTAAAAAAATGTAAACTATTTATATAGAAATTGAGAGGATATTATGAAAGAATGTTTTGTTACAGGTGCGACTGGTCATATTGGAAATGTTTTAGTTCGTGACCTTATTAAGCAGGGATTTAAAGTTACGGCTTTGGTTTTGGAGTCAGATAAATATATTTCCGCTATAAAAGATTTAGATATAAATATTGTTTACGGCGATATTTGTGATAAAGAAGTTTTGAGAAAGCACATTAAAGAGAACGGTGTTGTTTTTCATTTGGCAGGTCTAATTGAGATTGGCTCAGGAAAGGGCATGAAAAAGAGGCTTTATGATGTCAACTATGTTGGCACTAAAAATGTTGCTGATGTTTGCCTTGAAAAGAAGGTTGAAAAGCTTGTTTACACCAGCAGTGTGCATATTATAAACCCAGAAAGTGGCGATGTATTGGTGGAGCCTACAGTTTTTGATGAAACAAAGATTGTTGGAGACTATGCTAAAAGCAAAACAATGTCTGCGGGCTATGTGTTTGAAAAGATTAAGGAGGGCTTAAATGCTGTAGTGGTGTATCCGTCTGGCGTAATTGGTCCAAATGATTTCAACATTTCTCAGCTTGGTCAGCTATTAATACAGATTGCAAATAAAACTATAAAACTGCTTGTTAAAGGTAAGTACAATTTAGTAGACGTTAGAGATGTGAGTGAAGCTATTGTTAAAGCTTATTATAAAGGCAAGGTTGGAGAGGGGTATATTCTTGGTGGTCATGAAGTTACAATCCCAGAGATATTTGACTACGTTTGTGAAACTGTAAAACGCGAAGCAAAGCCAAAAATTGTACCAATGTGGATTGCAAAATTATTTGCTCTACCAAGCGAGTTGTATGACAAGATGCTAAGAAGAAGACCTTTGTATACTAGGTACTCGCTCTACACTGTAACTTCAAATTGTAACTTTTCTAACGAGAAAGCAAAGAGTGAGCTTGGTGCTACATTTAGACCTGCTAAAGAATCTATATCAGATGCAGTAAAATGGTTCATTAAAAACAAACCAGAACAGTTTACAGATAAAGATGTTGTTTTAAAAATCAAGCAAGGTGTATTTGTTAGAACCTAAGGAGGAAACTATGAAGATAGTAACAATTTCAGGTAGTATGAGATTTGCTGAGCAAATGAAAAAAATTGCAAGGGAGCTTGAAGCAAAGCAAGGGTATTGTGTGCTTCAAGCCGTGTATAATGAGAATAAAGAAAAAGAGTCGCTAGACGAACTCGAAAGAATATATGCAGCTCATTATAAGAAGATTGATTTGTGTGACATATTGTATGTTGTAAACGTAAAAGGCTATATTGGTGAGGTTACTAAAAACGAAATCAAGTATGCTAAAAAACGCAAAAAAGAGATAATGTACTACGAAAATATAGATTAGAATCAACGATTTATTAAAAAATATGCGTTTATTGACTAATCTCCTTTGTTTTTAGTTTTGTTTATCGAAGCATATTTTTTAATCTTTATTAGCTTATCCAAATTCTTATCCACATTCTTAATATTGCTTGTGTAAAGGTTTGAGTAAGCTTGCTTTACAGCTTCCCTTGTTGATTGTTTCTTCATATAATAATTATAGACGACACGTCCATTTTTATTCTATAAAAAAAATACTTAGGAGTAATGTATGATAAAAAAAGAAAAAATTATTATGGATTTAGATGTTGGTGTTGACGATGCAATGTCTTTAATTATGGGAATGCTTGACCCAAAGTTTGATATTAAGCTGATAACTACAATTTTTGGTAATGTCGGTTTGAAGCAAGCAACAAAAAATACTTGCTGGCTAGTTCAAAACTATGGCGATAAAGATTATCCTATTTATATGGGTGCAGAGCGAGGTTTGAACACACCGCTCCATAGTGCAACAGAGGTTCATGGTAAGACAGGGCTAGGAAAAACTATTGTTGCTAAAAATGTGACCAAAAAAGTATCTAATAAACCAAACTATGGTGCTATTGAGGCTATGCGTGATTGCATCAATAAATATCCAAATGAAATAACTATTGTTAGCGTTGGTCCAACAACAAACGTGGCAAAACTTTTGACAACTTATCCAGAGGTTGTAAGCAAAATCAAGCGTATAGTTTTGATGGTTGGCTCGTTAGATGGTAAGGGTAGTGTAACGCCTTATTCAAGCTTTAATGCTCACTGCGACCCAGATGCTGTTAATATTATTATTAGCCATAAAGTGCCTATTATCATTTCAACAAAGGAAATGGGTACAACTGCATATTTTGAAGACGATTTACGTAATGAGTTAAAGCAATATGGCAGGTATGGCGAGCTCATATATCATTTGTGTAATGGTTATAAAGACTCTATTCTTGAAGTGGGTCAATATGCTGTGCATGATACCTGTGCTTTATATTCAATTTTAGACACTGATTTCTTCACTCGTGAAAAGGTCGACATGACTATAAATGTTTCTAACGACGAGAAGCGTGGGCAAACAAAATTTGTTCCAAATCCAAATAGTCATATTACAGTGCTTAAAACTGTAGACAAGAAAAAGGTGCTTGCATATATAGCAAATCTAATAAAGAAAAACGCAAAGAAATAACAATATTGTGAATTTTCTAATGTATATTTGAATATAAATCACTCAAAATTGCGATTTTGAGTGATTTTTTTGTGCCTTTGATTTGCGTTGATAAATTGCTTTTAGTATATGAAATATTTTATATAAACTATTGAAAATCGGGTTTTGCTGTGGTATAATAATTATGCAAAACATAGGGCCGAGAAAAACACATAGGAGGCTGAAATGGCTGAAAATAAAAAAATGTTATCAAATTTGAATGAATATTATAGCTTGTACAAATACGTTAGAGCTATGCGTGCAATTCAAACCAAATCAGGTATTTATGGGAAGGTACTTAGTAAGTATCCTGAATTTGCGGATGAGGCAAATGAAGCCGGAAATCGTATGGAAGCTTGTCATAAGCTATTGATTAAGTACGCAGCAGAACTTGGTTTTGACGAGGTTTTAACCGAGAGGAAATGTCGCACACTTGGTAGACATGCTTTTGACTTAAAAGGAAGCAATTCTAACCTTCCATCACTAGAAGAAATAGACGATGCTAGAGCTCAGTATCTTAATCATAGAGATAATTTGATAGAGCAAAAACAAAGCGATGCTCAATCTTTAGCGGTAGAATCAAAGCACCTTAAAAAAGAACTTAACAAAAAGAAAGGAAAAGTTTTTGGTAATGTATTGTTTGGTGCACTTGGTGGCACACTTGCCTTGGGTCTTACTGCGGGATTAGGTGTTGGTCTATGGACATGTGTCAGTGCTGCTCTTTCAGCAACATTTGGTGTAGGTACTGGTTTTGCTATTGGTGGTATTGCCATTGGTATTATTGGTGGTAAGTGGATTATCGGTGGCCTTAAAAAAATGTTTAAGAAGATTAAAGAGCGTGTAAGTGATGCTTGGAAGGAAAGGGCTGCTGCTAAAAGTGCTTATACAAACAAAAAACAACAGCAAAAAGCATTTGATAGAGAACTTAAATCTCTTAATAGTGCAAGAGTGCTAGATGACCAATATGAAGCTATCAACGAGTGGCTAGGCGAAAACAAACAACTTTCAAATGCAGTTCGTGAACAAGTTATAAATGTTACAGCTACTGCAGAAGAAATGCAAAGTGCTGAGTATATTAGACTTCAAGAACTTGACAGAAGACGTCAAAGAGAAGCTGAAGCTTTAGACAAAAAACTTAATGAGCATGTTAGTGCTATCTATAGTTCTGATGAAAAAAGGAAAGCTGTTGAAGAGCTTTTAAATAATGTTGGTGAGGACGAGTTGGCTCTTGCCAATGGCGTATTAGAAAACTTTGGCGATATTATGGAAGGTCTTTCAGAAGAAGATCAAAAGAAATTTATTGCTAAGTTAGTTGA
>CATKXA010000009.1 GCA_949840475.1 uncultured Thermoanaerobacterales bacterium
TTGGAATTTTTTAAATAACAAAGTTAGAGATGTAAAATAGCCTTGTATATAAAGGGTGAAGAATTGTGCTATAAGAAAGAAACAAAAAAATTTCAGGCATGGGCTATATTTACATATTGCCCTGTCCGTATTTTAAGGATTACCCTTAAAGGGCGAAGAGTTCGTTTTGCACGAGGCTCAAAAAAAATACCCACGCAGGAGTTTACTTAGCGTAAATGACTGTGTGGGTATTTTTTTTAGAAACAATGTGCAAAGCGTGCTATTCGCCCTTTAAAGCTTGGTTGAGTTTCTCTACCATCATATCCACATCAACCCCATGTACCATGCTCGCCTCTTCCAAGGTTTCCATCTGACTCATTGGACAACCAAAACAATGAAGCCCAAATCCCATTAAAACTGTTGCTAAATTTGAATCTATTTGTAAAACTTTTCCGATTGTCATAGTTTTTTTAATTACAGGTTTCTTTTTCATTTATTTTTCCTCTTTATACTTAGTCATTGCATCAACAAGCTCTTTAATTTGCTTTTCGATGCGTTTTGTTTGGCTCGCTGACAATGGCTCTTCATTTTTTTGCATAAGCTTTTCAGCTCTAATCAATGCTTGCTCGAATTCTTTATCATTTCTAATAACAAACTCGCCTGCAAGAGTTGGTTCTTTTTTAGGTCTTCCACGACCACGTTTTTGTTCTTTTTCATCCCCTTCAAATAGACTTGAAAAGTTTGGAGTAAAGCCATCAGTGAATTTGCTTGCAACGTTTTGATTTTTAACTTCGCTATGGTTTACGTTTGATGCAGCTTCTGTTTTTACTTGTGCTTCTTTTGGCTCATAGTCTTCTTGCAAAACTTCATCAATAAGTTGTTCAAGCTCTTGCTCGCTCTCAAGTTCATCATTAACTACTGGGCTTTCAATTTCTTGTGCCACATGGCTAGAGGTATCTTCTTCTACTAAATCCTCAGTTTCTGTAATAACCTCTGGCTCATTTATTTGCTCTGGCTCTGCAATTAGCGGTTCAGTCACAACCTCTTTTTCAAAAGCTTCCTCTGGCTCTTTTTTGTATACTTCTTCTTGTTTTAAAGGAGCAACAGGCACAACCTCTTCTGCTGGCTTTGATGTGCTAACCTCTTCAACGTATGTTTTGTTTTGAACAGGAGCTGAAGCAAAAGCATCTGCAGCAAACTTATCTAGATTTTCTAGCATATCATTAAACTCATCAACAGCAGACCTATATTGATACTGACGAACTGCAGTGTAAACATAGTAAATGATTTTTGAGATAAGCATAAAAATCAAAGGAATAACCATTGCTTCAGCAACCATGTAACCAGTGAGTGCTTGCTCAGTAGAAAGTATTGCCAAACTAAAGATTAATAGACCTATAAAAACCATGTTAATATATGATTTTAGAATAGACCTGTTTTGTTTGAAAACACCACCGCTAAGCTCAACATCTAGGCTTTCAAATCTCTTGATATGTTCAGAAGGCAAAGATTGTTTATTCCTAGAATAAGCATTAAAGCCTCTAACAAATTCAGACGGCATTTTTAGAGCCAATGACATAAGCCCGCCAAAAGCGTCTGCCCCCATGCCATTACGGCTGACATATTCATTTATGCGTCTAGCACCATTAGCAAAGCGTCTTTGAAAAGAAAATAGTAATGAAAATACAACCCAAATTATCATAAAAGCTATTGCGATAAGTGCTGCCATTACCAAGCGATTATTAGTAATTACACCAACCACAACTTTAAAGGCTGTAATAATATATTCGTACAACATAAAAACTCCTAAAAGTATATTTTATTTTTTTTATTATAACACCCACAATTTATAATTTCCAATCATTTAAATACACTTTTTTACATTTTATGTATTTTTTTGAAACATTTATTAAATTAGCTCTCCGCTATATAAACTTGCTATGTATTTAGCTTTAACTGGCAAGCCAAAAGACTTTTGCATAGCCTCTGCATACAACTCAAGCTGCTTGTTATATTTGCTCAAAGTTTCAGCATTTTTTAAATTTCCGGTTTTGTAATCAATAATTACTAAGCCGTCATCATAAATAAGGCAAAGGTCAACAATACCTTGCACAACAATCTGGTCTTCTTTAAAAGCATCTTTATTATAAAAACTTGCTGGCACAAGGGTGTAAAACTCTTTTTCTCTTAATATCTGCTTGGCATTTTTTATTAGGCTATTAAACTGCTCATTGCTAAGAATTTTAGCAATCTGAACAATATCAACCTCACTTATATCCTCTTTTGTTAAAATGCCATTTTCAAGCATGTTATCTAGCTGCTTGATAACTGCATTTTCGCTGTTTTCAAGTAGATTAATATTTTGCATTATCAAGTGATAAATCGTTCCCTTTCTTGCATTAGACGCACTTGCTTCTTTGTCGTAAACAAAGATACTCTGTCCCTCTATGTTTTCACTAGCAAGTGCTGTTACAGCAGTTTTTAGCGGCACATTTACGCTCTCATGATACTTGTACGTTTTGTTTAAAATTTGCTTGAACGTATCAACTTTTTGTTCATCTTTTTGAGTAAATATTACTTGCCTTGGCTCGTCATCTTGGTCGCAGTCAACAAGTGCATTTGCATCTGTTACATCTACATTGTAATTTAGATTATCAATATTAGTACGCTTGAAAAACATACCCATGAAGTCCATAAAGCATGTAGGCGATGTAGGCACTTCTGTTTTGATTTTTTCATAGTCGCCACTACCAACAACAAATAGATAATCAGTCGCTCTTGTGAGTGCAACATATAATAGACGTTGCTGTTCTTCAAGTAGCTTTCTAGTTTCAATAAGTTTAGTCGCCGACCTTGCAAGCGTTGCAGTTTTATATCTTTCTAAAGTGTTGTAGTAATCTATAGACACTCCTAAATCTTTAGAAATACTGAGCTCGTTATAAATAGTCTTAAAATTAAACCCTCTGTTTGTGCCAACAAGGAAAACAACCCCAAACTCTAGTCCTTTAGACTTGTGGATAGTCATAACCTTAACACTGCCGCTCGCAAAAGCTGGTTGACACTTAACCGAAGCCAGTGCGGTATCTGACAAGTAATCGTAAATGCTTAAATCAGACAAGCTATTTATAAAAGTCTTTAACTTTTGCATTCTTTTTTCGCTGTCCTCTTCAAAGCTTATCTTAGCAAGTATGTCTTTACTCTCTATAACTTTATTAACAATATCTTTGGCTTGTAAAAAACTAGCTTTTTGTCTAAGCTCTTCATATAACGACATAAATTCTTTTAGTTTGGCTTTTGTTTTTATATCAAGACTATCGCTATTAACTGCTTTGGATATGCTTTTATAAAAGAAATCTTGGTCTTTGGTTGCTATTTTAATTTGAGCAAGTTCCTCTGTAGTGAAAGCAAAGACTTTTGAATACAAGCAAGAGAACAGGCTATAGTCATCTTTGTAGCAGGACAAAGCTTCAAGGAAACTTTTTAAACCATACACATACTCATCTTCTAAACAATCCCCTTCGATGTCTGTGCTTACTGGTATACCCTTTTTTGCAAGCACCTTAGTTATCTCATTTAAAAAAGGAGTACGGCTAGAGGTTAGTATTGTAATGTCTGAAAACTTGACTTTTCTTAATCTGCCAGTGCCAGAGTCCTTGATTTTAGCATGGGCAACAAGATTTGCTATTTCAGAGGCAATCATTAGCCCTTCTGCGTGCCCATTTATTTCTAACACACTTTGCTTAATATCGTCCTCTTTGACGCTGTATATTTTTTGCTCGCTTGGTAGCTTTTCTTGTTTTTGAGAGTTTGAAAATAAAAGTTTAACGCGTGGAACGTCATCAACTTGACTGTCTGACCCGCTTATAAGCCTTGCTTGGTTTTTATAGTCTACCCCACCAAAGTCCTCAGTCATTGAGCGGTCAAAAATGGCATTGACAAAATCTAGAATTGCTTTTTTGCTTCTGAAGTTTGCGTTCAGTCTTATCAGCTTTCCACCTTGATTTTTATCGTAGAGAGCGTACTTATCCAAAAATATTTCTGGGTCGCATAGCCTAAATCGATATATGCTTTGCTTAACATCTCCAACCATAAAGCGATTGTTTTCGCTAGACAGCCTTCTAATAATCTCTTCTTGCACACCATTGATATCTTGATACTCATCAACAAGCACATACTTATACTTTGATTTAACTTCGCTCAAAATCGTTTGGTTTTCAAGGGCTAACAATGTATAGCTTTCTAGGTCGTTAAAATCTAGCCCACCTTTCTCTTTTTTTAGAGCCTTAAAAATTGTTTCAAACTCATCGCACAATTCAAGCAAACTCTCTATTCGCTTTTTTGTAACTGTTAAGTTGATAGGTATATCCTCAAGTTCTCCAACTAAAGCATATTCTTTTAGATTTTTAATTCTGTTTAAAATTTCTTCTTTTAAGTCCTTCATGCTGTCATAAAGTTCTATAAAGTCCTCTTCTGCTTTAGGGAAATTAGGCATTCTTTCAAGCTCTCCCAGCCTTTTTGCATTAGATAAAAAGCCGTCTTTTAAACTGATATTTTTAACCCTAGTATCTAGCTCTTGCAAATAACTTGCAAGCTTTACTTGCTCAGCTTTACTACAAATAGCTATAGCTTCGCTTAGCTTCTTTTCAAGTCTAACTCTTTCTGCTTTTAGGTGACTGTTTATTAAGTTAGCACCTGAATTATTGTCAAGATTAGTATCATAGAGCGACTCAATTTTGCTCTTTATAAATGCTTTTGCATCAACAACCGACTGCATAAAATCATATAGCTTGAGTATAGCGTTTTTCAGCCCAGTGTCTTGACGTGACTTTGAAAAAATATCGACAAGTGCAAAAAAGTCCATGTCCATTTTTTCAGCTTTGTCACTAAATAATTTGGATAATGCTTTTTGTTTTAGAGCATCGACCTCAGTTTGGTCAAGCACGACAAAAGTTGGGTCTAAGCCCACTTCATAAAAATACAGCTTTAAAAACCTGGCACAAAAGCTGTGAAGGTTGGATACATCACTAGTCGCGATATCCTCAATCTGCTCTAAAATAAAAGGAGTAGGCTCATCGTTCATAAGCTTGCTAATAAGCTTGTTTTTCATGTCAGATGCACTCGCTTTTGTAAAGCTTATGATTAAAAAATCTTTGATAGAAACATTGCTAGTTGCTATAAGCTTAGCAACTCTTTCAATCATGACAGTAGTTTTTCCACTTCCCGCCGCCGCTGAAACTAATAAGTTGTTTCCAGTAAAGTCAATGACTTCTTGCTGCTCTTTGGTAAACTGCACCTTAGCCATTTTGCCCTCCTTTGTAAAAACTATCATCATTTAAAACATGAGGTTGCCTTACTGAGTACAAATTCTCTGTTAGTATCCCGCAAACATTCTTATAGCTACAATAATTGCATGGAAGTACTCCGCCATGCATAAATGGCGACGGTTTTGCATAACCCTCCAATATCTCTTTGGCTGCCTTTTTAGCTAAAGCAAGTGCATATTCTTTGATATTTATAAGCTCACTTTGGTCAAGCATCAAAGAGCTATCTTTAAACTCATAAACATTGTTTGCCTTATGTGCTTTGCTCGCCTTTAGCTCTGCTTGAATGAATTTGCTCTTAGGGTTGTCTAAACTAAGCGTTGTGTCCATATTTAATAGCGTTTGATTATCTTTTAAAATAAAGCCTTTCATCTGATAGCTCTGCTTAGCCTTTTCTTTTGAAGCCGCAAAGTCATTCCTAATCGGAAAATATAGCACGCCCGCAGGATAAGTGTCCTTCTTTAGAGCAGAAAGATAAATGGCAAGCTGAAGTTTTATTCCATAGTAAATATCAACAGGTGCAGCATCAATTTTGCCTGTTTTGTAATCGATAACAATGCTCTTGTCCTCGCAGGTGTCTATTCTATCAATTTTACCAACTATCTCTAAGCTATCATTAAGTTTGATTGCTTGATTATCGCCACCAAACCATTTTTCAGTAGCCACTGGCACAAAACGCGAATTATCAAGTTGCTCTTTAAGCGTCGTGCAAAGCCTAACCACTTCACTTTTTAAAATGTTTATTAGTGTTTTGTTCTGTTCCTGTGAATATTTTTTGTTTTCAAGTATGCTAGATAAGCAATTCTTAGCAAATACGCTTTGGTCAAAATTACTGTGCGTTAGATAATGCTTAACAAACCTCTCAGCCACCTCATGCAAAATGTCGCCCACGTCTAGTGCACGCATGCTCGCTTTTTGCCTTTCTTTTAAATTTAGACCATACGACTCAAAGTGCATAAATGGACACGCAAAATATTTTTCAAGCTGAGATATGCTTGTTGTGTTTTTAGGAAAAAACAACTTGCTAGCATTATTTATATTTTCAAAACTCTTACAGCTGTTCAAACTAGCAAACATGTGCTTAGTTTCGTCAGTCATATTCTCTTTCAAAGCGAAATATAAACTATCAATAACACTGCTATCAACTTTATAATCTATACCTTTCTTGAATTTCGTAACAGCGTCTGCAAGGTAATTTGTTGCCACAGCATTGTTAGATAAACTTAAAGCCAAAAGCTTGTGGCTACCATCGCTATCCTCTTCAACAAACGGGCTAGCAATATGTGGAATCTTCAATGGCTCATTGTTCTCATAAAACATTGATGACAAGATTTGCATGATAGAACACATTTTGTTCTCTTCGCCATTATCTTGATGTTCACTAAAGCTGATTGTAAGTTTGTTTTTTGCAAGGAGCAACAATTCAAAGGCTTTGTACCTTTCCCTTCTATTAATTGTTTTTATTGTAGGCTCAATCTTCTTTTCATTTATGTTTTCAAGAGCCATTATTTCGCCGTCATTAATGAGGCCAAGGTCCTGAGCACGCTTTGGAAAAACACCCTCAGACGCTCCAACGATGTACAAGTTTTTGATATCAAGAAGCCCGTCGCTACTTGTTACTATCTGCACCTCGTCAACACCTTGAGGCAACAAAGAAATGTCAGTAGCACTCATACCACTTATCAGTAGCGTATAAAACTCATCGAGCTTCGCTTTTTGATTGCCTAAAAATTGGCTGAGCATATTTATAACCTCTGCAGCCTTGTCTAGTGCCTGCATAGTGGCATTGCTATCTCGAAGTTCATTTAAGTCCTTTTCTTTGTTTTGTAGACTTTCTAGTTTTTGCTCAATATTGTTATTTTGTAAAAACTTCGTTAGATTATCGCAGAGCTCTTTTATGCTTAGATTGTCAATGTCAAAAGAGTAAAACTCACTGACCATAGATATTATTTTCGCTCTGACGCTTTCAGCAATCTCCACCCCTTCAAAATCATATTTGAAAGGCTTGGTAAAACTACTATGATTCACACCATACTTTAAAACATAGTTTTCAAAGTAATCCACATGTTCTGCCTTACAGCCAGTCAAGTAACACCTTGCAAACTTAATAACATCTTCTGCTTCTAGATTCTTTCTCACAAGCATAAACAATAGCTTTATAAAAACAAACAACTGATGATTTTTAAACTCATATGGACTTGCAACAAAGTGCGGGATATTAAACTCATTAAACGCGTTAATAACATGCTCTTTTGCAGCTTGGTCCGCAAGATATACCGCACAATCTTTGTATCTTGCATTGCCTGTTAATATCTCACTACTGATTAAACTTGCAACTTTTTTTGCTTCAACGTCAAAAGAGGGCGAAGAAAACATATGTATTCCGTTTTTTAGTGCCTTACTTTTAATTGGGTAAGCAAAAAGATTGTTTTTTATATGTTCAAAGTCTTCACTAAGTGTACTGTGCACTACCTTAGGATTATATGTGATATTCAAATCCTCAGCTATTGATTTTAACTTTTCAAACACCTCATTGTCTGCAATATGTGCATTTTTTTGCGAAGGATGAATGTAGCTCGCTGACGCAGTGACAGACTTGGCTCTTTTTACAAAACTTTTAATTACACTTGAAGCTTTTGCTGTAAGCGAATCAAAACCAACAATGTACATGTGTGCATTCTTGATTTTTTCAGACTTTAAAGAAAGCTCTTCAAGCATTGTCAACTTATCTAGCGGGTCAATAAGATTGTCGGACAAATAATTTTCATAGGCATCATAAATCAACGCAATGTCTTCTAGCTTTATCTTTAAGCCAGCCTTACAATTTTTTGACACAAGCGAGAGCTCAAGCGGAGTTATCTGGCTAGACTTTAGTTGAGCTATCGTTTCATAAATATTCTCTGCAAAACCAATAGAGCTTGCAGTCTTTTTATAGCATCTAAGGTCTGACGCAATATTTAAAATTATATTACGAACTATCATTACCCCAGCTTCTTTTGACAATGGAAAAATCCTTTTAGGCTGAAGCCTTTTTAAAAGCCTATTAAAACTATAGATATATATATTTGTAAACGCATGGTTTTTCACATGCTCAAGTAAGTATCTTTCAACCTCCAAAGTCTTTGTTTCGGATACAATTACAATATGCTCTAGAAACGGATTTTGGCAGGCTTTTTTAGCGAGGTCAAACAAAACTGCATGCATTGCAGTTTGGCAAGTCGTCGATAAAACTATGTCCATCTTCATTTGTTTACCTCAAACTAATTTTAGCATATAAATGTTTTGATTACAATAAAATACTTTAATTATTACACTTTTATGCACCTTGACTTTATGCCTCTTTTGTTATTTTACAGCCGCACCCTCGCTACACAAAAAACGCAAAAAGCCAACTTTTTTGCATTAAATTATATAATAAAAAACTGCCTAACGGCAGTTTTTGTGCGTTTTTTAACTATTTTCTTTTAGCAGTAACAACAACAGCAAGTTTTCCAATCACACCTTTATAGAGTTTAACATCAACTATAAACTTACCCTCAGATTTAATTGGAGCAGACATTTCAATCTTCTTTTTATCAATGCTGTACCCTACTTTTGAAAGCTCTTCGGCTATCTCTTTATTGCTTATTGAGCCAAATGTTTTTCCGTTGTCCCCAATTAAAATATTCATGTTTAAAACAACGTTTTTAAGTTTTTCAGCCACAGCCTTTGCACTATCTGTTTGCTCTTTTATCTTCTTTTGCTCATTTGCTTTTTCTATTGCATTCATGCTTAAGTTCGCAGAATTTGCATTTACTGCTAGCTTGTTTTTTAATAAATAATTGTTTGCGTAACCATCGCTAACATTAACAATGTCCCCTTTCTTACCAAGAGCTTTAACGTCCACGCTTAATATAACTCTCATACTATCCTCCCTTGTTTGTTACTAAGTATCTTTTTAGCCATAACTTAAGTGACTTTAGTTTATACATAAAATATAACTCTAACTATAACAATTTGTCAAACTAATAAACTTTAAATAAAAACAATCGATTGAATAAAAATTTAGCAATGGTTAAAAATAAGAATATTGGAGGATAAATATGTTTGATTTAAAATGTAAAAGACAAGGCTGTGTTTATAATGAAAATTGTAATTGCACAGCAAAAGATGTTATGGTTGGCTCAACCACTGAGTGCAAAACATACGTTGATAGTGGAAAAACTAAAAACCAAAAAGATAAAATTGCTCAAACTCCAACCAGAAAGAATGTACACGTTAGTTGCGACGCAAAGTGCCTCTTTAATAAAGAATGTAAATGCAAAGCCAACGGAATATCTGTCATGACAAACGACAATAAACCCGAATGTTGCACCTTTATGCCAAAATAAAAAGTTCCAGCAGAAGCTGGAACTTTTTATTTATTCTGGTTGGTCTTCATCGTTTTTATCTCTATTCAAATCGTCCTCAATGCTTGCAATTCTATAGTTACGAATCTGCGTAGCCATAGCCTTGCATCTTTCATAAATAATTTTTGCAAATGTCAAACTTAAATTGGTTACATCTCTATCCACAATCGCTTCTTTTACTGATTGCAAAAACACATCCCTGTCGTCACCATCTATATACATATCCGGGTAACCGCTTTGTTCTAGAATAAAGTTTAGTGCCATTAAAGCAACTCTTTTGTTTCCATCCATGTGCGGTTGAATTCTTATATATTCTGAAACAAATTTCGCACCTTTAATAATCGCATGGTCTGTTGCCCATTCGTTATTGTATTTACAAAACAATGTTGCGACACGTGAAGCAACCATACTTCCTTCAACAGGAGCAAAATATCCTTGTCCCATCAAAATCTCGTTATCGCTTGCATTTCGTAAGCGATAACGGACTATATTTCGTTTGTCGGGCTCGCCAGCGACCATCAATACATGTGCCTTAATTAGTAAACTATCGTCAAAATACTCGTTGTTTATCGCAGCTTCATGAACCATTTCACAAGCATCTTGATAAGCCATGACTTTAGCTACATCTTCCTTTTCTTTAAGTATTTGATTCTCAGTCTTCTCTTTTACCGAAATAATATCTATAGCTGTATTATCTTCAAGTCCCAAATAACTATGAGCACTCTCTCTAAATCTTTGTACACGAGCTGCATCTGTACAAATTACTCGCCTTGCATTATCATGCGTATTAAAATAATGTCTAATGGAAGCATTTAGCTCATCAATTTCTTTAAGTTTAGGCGCTACTTTATCATAGTCAACCATATATGGTTGCGTATCCAATTCTTCAGTTAACCATTTTTTATCCATAATAGCCTCCTTTTCCTTTATTTTATCACTTAGATTCAATTATTTCAATATTATACAACAATTAATAGTAAATTTACTTCAATTAGTTTTTTCTACTCTTGGTTTGGTTCATTGTGCAAGAATTTTATATTATTGTCTTCTAGCACCTGCCCTCTCTGTTTCAATAACCATTCTATAGCTTTTCTATCTTTAAAAGCTTGTGATTTATAATATCTTTTAACTACTCTTATTGGCATTAAATACTCTTCATAGTATCTATTATATCTTCTTATATACTCTGAGTCCGTAAATGCAACATGTGGGTTCGCCCTCTGCATTATGTTAGACATTTTATCCGTCAAAATATTACCAAAGCTAAGCAATTTTTCATTTTCGTAAGACAAGTTGTTTGGAACAACCTCGCCAGTCGCACCAACATTAATAAACCCACCCACTAATACACTATTTTGCCTTTCATAAACGACTACTCTTGGATTTTTATTATCAACTTTTTTAATGTCTGTATTTGCTGTTACGCCTCTGCCCTCATTTATAATGTCAACATCACAATTAAATGAAGATATCACAGCATTTTGTCCAAAGACATCTTGATATTTTTTAGCATTATCCAAAATATCCTCTAAATATATTCCTCGTCTTTGAAACTCTTGTATGTGAAATTTATCTAAGCTAAACCTAATAATTAATGGTTCTTTATCATCAAACATTTCAGGGTCTATGCCAATATGACTACGCATAACATATTCTTTAAGTTCTAATAAATTTTTAGCAAACTCGTCGTTAAAAACCACACCATTAGTTGTTAAGTTAATGCTCCTAACAACAACCTTATTTTTCTTTAGCGAAGCAGTGACATCTTTAATAAGTCTTGGGGTAATAGATAGTTCCCCTCCACCCAAAGTCATATCTCTTAAATAGACAAATTTAGAAAAAGTTGCATCTAGTATTTGTGGCGTTATATCCACATTCCTTGCAGTGCCTCTGAGGCAATGTGCACACTTTAAATTACACTTTTGCGTAAGTATAACCTCAAGATAATCGCCTTGTATCTTCTTTTTATCAAGAAAATCTAGATTTTGAGGCTTTCTTTTTAAATTTAATAATTCTGTGATTTTCATACGTATATTATAATACATTCTTTTCTAACTTTCAATAGCAAATAAAAAAACGAGCAAAAGCTCGTTTTATAACTTCACACTTAATTTTTAATTGCGATTAAACTAATTCAACAACTGCACCAGCAGCTTTGAATTTTTCTACCATTTCGTTTGCAGCTTCTTTGCTAACGTTCTCTTTGATTTTTGCGCCAGGAGCACTTTCAACCAAAGCTTTAGACTCAGAAAGTCCAAGACCAGTGATTTCACGAACAACTTTAATAACGTTGATCTTGTTTGCACCAATATCTTTAAGAACAACTGTGAATTCAGTTTTCTCTTCTTCTGCTGGAGCAGCAGCACCTGCTGCAGGAGCAGCAACTGCCATAGCAGCAGCACTAACACCAAACTCTTCTTCAAGAGCTTTAACTAGGTCATTTAGTTCGATAACTGAAAGACCTTTAATATCTTCGATAAATTTTTTAATATCTGCCATTTTATTTCTCCTATAAATTTGTTTGTTTTATTTTTAATTATGCTTGCTTCTCTGCAATTTGCTTCAAAGCTACAGCAAGCCCACGCATAGGCATTGTAAGCATTCCAAGTAGTTGAGCCACCAATATCTCTTTTGATGGGATAGCGGCAAGTTTCTTAGTAGCAGTGGCATCAAGTTGTTTACCATCAAACCAACAAGCTTTAACTTTAATAACTTTATATTTAGCTTCTCCATCAACCGCAATCTTGGCAGGAACTATAGCATCTTCATTATGGAACGCAACAGCTGTTGTGCCTTCAAGAAGATTTGAATCAAATTTGATTCCAAGCTCTTCAAACGCAATTTTCATAAGTCTATTTTTATAAACTTTGAATGTTGCACCAGCTTCTCTAAAAGCTTTACGAAGCTCAGTTACTTGAGCAACAGTTAAACCTTTATAGTCAACCAAAACAACGTTTTTAGCATCGCGAGCGTGATTCTTGATTTCTTCAACAACAAGCTTTTTGTTTTCAAAATTTGCTGACATTATTTTCCTCCCTTTTAGTGTGAAGTGAAAATAAAAACCCTTGTGCTTTGCTAAACAAAGGAACAAGGGCATAAAAAGCTACCTATAATTGTTCCTCGGTAAGATATTAAGGCGACTAGCCACTTACTGTCTTCGGCACTTAAATTTTTATTAACAAAAGTAATTATACACACTTTTAAGCATATGTCAAGCACTATTGCTTTATTTATATATAAAAAAATCCCCTAGATTTTCTAAGGGACAAAAGTTAATTGTCTTCACCTGGCTGAGAAGTTTTCTTAAGTTCACACAACTTTTCGCTCACAATATGTCCTGCTTTTCTGCAAACCTCATTCTGCTTATAAAGTTCAGTTATTTTAGCAGAAATCTTTGGAGAATGACCACACACATTAAAAGTTTCATGATCTCTTAAATCTTTAATATCTGCATTGTTTGCGTCAATTCTTGCACATAGCACATCCATAGCGGCGTCAAGTTCTTCAACAGTTGCCTCCGCAATATGAGCCTCAACATATGGAACAATTTCTTCAAATTTTTGTGCCTCTAAATCAATTTTAAACATATAAAAGCCTCCTTTTTTTAACAATTATATTTTACCACAAATTCACAAATTTGTCAATGTTTCTGGTAGTAAACTAAGCTACACTATTTGTCCCCTCAAAGCCTTTGGGTAATGATTCTTTAATTTTCCACCACTTGCCTTTCCACCACCAAGAGGCACTCCGTTCACTAAAACACAAACGTAGCCTGTTTTGTCGCTTGCTATTTCATTTCCTGAAATATACTGATTTACTCTTTCATCGTATATAGCTAAATCTATTTTGTTTTTCATTTCTTTGCCAAATGCTTTAAAAAACTGATGATGAACTACAAGTCTATTCTTTACGATTTCGCCTAACCTAACACCAATATTTATTATTCCATATTTAACAAACGGGAAATCAACTTCACTTATAAAAATATTGTTTCCAACTTTATAGTAATTAAAATCAGCTCTACCAATAGTTTCCACCAAAAATTCTTTAGCAATAGTTAGCTCTGCTTTGCTAGGCTGTTGATAGTTATCTTTTTTAGAGCTTTTATAACTTTCCGCTTCACTTTGTTTAACCAGTTTTGCAACAAACTGTCCTTCTCCAAAGTCATTAAACGGATAACATCTTCCACATTTAGTAAGCTCAACATTGCCACCTACTGCCTTGCCGCTTGAAACTTTATCTTTTACCTCATCACAAAGCTCTTGAATGCTGTAGCCAAACTCACTTGAAAACTTTAAAACTGTATGCTCATTTTCGGTCACATTAAAAGTGCAAGTCGAGTAAATCAAAGTACCGCCTGTTTTTAGCATCTTGTCTGCCTGCTTTAAAATCTCTAGTTGTCTTTGATGATTATACTCCGCAAGCCCAGCATTCCATTCGCTGATAGTAGATTGGTCTTTTCTAAACATTCCCTCACCAGAGCATGGAGCATCTACTAAGATTTTATCAAAGTAACCTAAAAAGTTTTCTGCCAGCTTTTCAGTCTCTAAGCTAGTTATTAAACAATTTTTAAAACCTTGCCTTTCAATATTAGATTGTAGTATGGAAGCCCTTGACTTTACAATCTCATTGGCAACAACAATCCCAGCTTGGTTTATAGATAGTATTTGGCTAGTTTTACCACCTGGTGCAGAACATAAATCTAAAATCTTCTCGCCATCACATACCTCCATTGCATTGACAGCAAGCATACTTGAAGGCTCCTGCATATAAATTAGTCCTGCATGAAAGTAAACGGTTTTTCCAAGTTTTTCCTCGGTCAAAAGCTCAAAACAATTTTTGAAACCTTCTATTGGTTTCGCATTAAACGCAAAGATTTTTAAAAAGTCGCTATTTTTTATATAATTTTGATTGACTGTAAATCCTCTTTTTGCGTTTTTTGAAAAACAGGCTATATATTTATCATAGTCACTTTTTAGTAAATCTTTCATTCTATCCAAATAAATATCAGGTAATTGCATAAAAAACCCCTCGTGCTTTTTATTATAAAGAAAAAGTTACTTATAAGCAAATATTTATTTATATATAATATAATTAAAAAATAACTTGACGGATAATCATTTGAGGTTTAAAATGTTTTTTGCTTGAAATAATAGTTTCAAGTTGTTTTTTTGTAAAGATAAAACCACATATTAGGAGAAAAAAATGGAAAATAAAAATATCCGCAACATTGCAATCATTGCACACGTAGACCATGGTAAAACTTCTCTAGTTAACGAAATGCTTAAGCAAGGCGGAGTATTTAGAGATAATCAACAAGTCGAAGATAGAGTTATGGACTCAAACACTTTAGAGCGTGAACGTGGCATAACAATACTTTCTAAAAATGCTGCATGCATGTATAAAGATGTTAAAATCAACGTAATCGACACCCCAGGTCACGCAGACTTTGGTGGCGAGGTTGAACGTGTTTTAAAAATGGTTGACGGCGTACTACTCGTTATTGATGCTTTTGAAGGTACAATGCCTCAGACTAGATTTGTACTTTCTAAAGCACTAGAGCTTAACCACAAGATTATTGTTGTTGTAAATAAAATAGATAGAAAGGACGCTCGTATTAATGAAGTAGTTGATGAGGCACTAGAACTTTTGATGGATTTAGGTGCTACTGATGAGCAACTGGATAGTCCATTTGTATTTGCCTCAGCAAGGCTTGGCATAAGCTCTCTAGACCCCGAGAAACCAGGAACAGATATGTCTGCATTGTTTGAAACTATTGTAAACCATATCCCTGCCCCAACTGGAGATTCTACAAAGCCACTTCAAATGCTAGTATCATCTTGCGAACAAAACGACTATCTTGGAAAACTTGCCGTTGGTAAAATTGACCAAGGCCAAATCAAAGTTGGCGACAATGTAACAGTAGTCAATTACTTTGATAAAGATAAAAAGATTCAATTCAGAGTTGTTAATATCTTTGAGTTTTAGGGCTTAAAGCGAGTAAATAAGGAAAGCTCAACCTTTGGTAACATTGTTTGTATATCAGGTTGCCAAGACATAACTATTGGCGACACTATTGCAGACAGAAACGCCCCAGAGCCTATCCCTTTTGTTAAAATAAGTGAACCAAGCGTTGAAATGGAGTTCTCTGTTAATAACAGCCCATTCGCCGGTAAAGAAGGTAAATTTTGCACAAGCCGTCATTTACGCGATAGACTTTTAAAAGAAGCAGTTAAGGACCTTAGCTTAAAAGTTTATGAAACTAATAGTGCAGATACTTTCAGAGTCCTTGGAAGAGGTGAAATGCATATTTCTATCTTGATTGAAAATATGCGTCGTGACGGTTACGAATTCCAAGTAAGCATGCCTAAGGTTATTTTAAAAGAGATTGACGGCAAGACCTGCGAACCTATTGATAGGTTAACTATCGACGTTCCAGAAACAGCTGTCGGCAATGTAATGAGTGCCATAGGTGCAAGAAAGGGCGACCTTGTAACAATGAACAATGTTGGCTCTAGAATACGCCTTGAGTTCTTAATCCCAGCTCGTGGCTTATTTGGTTACAAAAATCAATTTTTAACAGACACTAAGGGCGAAGGCATTATGGCAAGCATGTTTGAAGAATATCAACCATACAAAGGCAATATTGATAGAAGAAACTGCGGTACACTTATCGCCCATGAAAACGGCGAAGCTGTACAGTATGGTCTATATAACGCTCAAGAACGCGGTAAGTTATTAATTGGCGTCGGAACAAAAGTTTACGGCGGAATGGTAGTTGGTATCAACCCTAAAAAAGAAGACATTGTTGTTAATGTTTGCAAGACCAAGCACTTAACTAACATGCGTTCGTCATCTTCAGACGAAAGTTTAAGACTTGAGCCAGTTAAACCATTCACACTCGAAGAAAGCTTAGAATTTTTGGACGAAGATGAACTTTTAGAGGTAACCCCTACTTCGCTAAGAATTAGAAAAATTATACTTGACCACGTTCAAAGAGGCCGTATGACATTTAAGAAAAAGAACAGTTAATTAAACCAAAAACGCAAAACCACTCAAAAAAAGAGTGGTTTTTTTGTATAAATAATACGCTTTAGCAAAAACTATGCATATATCTAACTTTAAGGGGTTTATATGAAAAAGATAATTAGTTGTGTTTTAATGTTTAGTTTTGTTATAGCCTTTACAATGTTTTTGACCGCTTGTAACAACCATAGCGATGTAAAAACAAGCGAACATAAAATAAAAATTGGAGATGTTCCATACACCTCTTTAACTGAAGCTGTAGACAACGCAAAGTCTGGCGACACTATAAAAATATATCATGATGTTCGCGACAAAAAGAATGTCATTATTGATAAGCCACTTAATATTGAGGGTGTGCTTTCAAGCAATCAAGTTAAGCCTAAGTATTATGGAAGCTTAACCATCAACCTTGGCGGTTCAGAGGATAGCACTAGCGTTGAAAATATAGAACTTATTCATGCAGGCGTCAATAATGACGGCAAGAACAACGACACTACTATCGGCATTAATCTTATTGACGGCGGATTGACTTTAAAATCATCAGTTATTAGTTTAGACGACAACTCTACCCCGTCACAAAATGCTACTGGAGTTGTTCTTTCAAGAAAAGCCAACTCAGAGAATATTATGCCAATAGTTATTAAAGGAAATGAATTTGGTAATTATAAAGCAAGCAAAGATACACAAAGCGGTGCACTATTGGTGCTCAGTAATAAACACGGTGTGTATCAAAATCTCAACTTAAATTCTATGGAACTTTCTGAACAAAACTCCTTTGCTTCTGAACCAGGCGGTAACCAATATATTTACATTTCTTACGCAACAACGCCTAGCACATATGACTATCTTGTAACAAGCTCAGCAGACGAATTTATAAATACGCTTACAAGCAGGCAAAGCAAAAATGGCAGCACAATAAAAGTCGCTCCAAATAGCTTAAGCATCACTCCACCAAAGGACATCGTTATTGACGAAAAATCAAATGTTACAATAGACGGCGATACCCCTTTTGATATGCAAAATATCAACTTGTATGTAAAAGGCACTTTGACTATCAATTCTCCGATAGAAAATGCCAACATTTCCCGCAATAGCGATACTGCAAGCATTGTTGTAAAAGAAAACTCAATGGTAGAAAATGCTTCTATAAAATAAAAAAACCGCCAAGGCGGTCTTTTTTATATAAACTTTTCAATAAAATCAAACACCGTTTTGTAATAAAGCTCTGGGTCAACTGTTGCAGCACACGCATGAGTCGCACCCTTTATTACAAGCTTTTGCTTGACCAAGCTATCGTTTGCATTGTAAAGCTTATCAAGCATTGAGTATGGCACAAAGTCGTCTTTATCCCCATGAATAAATAAGGTTGGAGTTTTTGATGTTTTTAACTTGTCCACAGCTGAGATAGTTTTAAGTCCAATACCCATTTTAACCTTGCACGCAGTATCAGCAGCACTGAGTATCATAGACGAAAACGGTAGCCTCAAAACATTTTTCACAATATGCTTAAACTGCTCGCTAGCATCTGAATAACCACAATCCTCAACCGCAGCAACAACATTGCTTGGAAGTTCTTCGCCCGTTGTCATCATTATAGTAGCAGCACCCATTGATACCCCGTGCAATATGATTTTAGCCTCGCTGTCAGTTTGAAGTATTAGTTCAATCCATTTAATAATATCCAGCCTGTCAAAGTACCCCATTCCAATGTATTTGCCTTCGCTTTGCCCATGCCCCTTTAAGTCTGGCATCAATACATTAAAGCCCTTGTTATGGAAATTATACGCATAGTCGCTCATTTCAGAGGCTTGCCCTCTATAGCCATGCACGGTTATTATCCAGTTATGCGTTGGCGTGTCAGCGAGTATTTGATACGCCTTTAGTAAGTATCCGTCAGAATTAATAACACGCTCTGTCTTACTAATGTCTATAAACCACTTCTTTTGTTCATTTGGCTTTGGCATATCTATAACCATGTCGCCTGGAGCGTTATTGACGGCAGCAAAAGTAGCATCAAGAGCAAACTTAAAAAAATACGAACCAATCAAACCATATGCCACTAAAAACAATGCAAGTACAAGCCCTAAAAAACTAGATAGAACAATGGTTGCCGTTTTGGCTTTTTCGCACGTTTTTTCGTTTTTTTCACTATTATGACTAGTTTTTGCTGGTTTTTTGACCGAATTTTGCGTTTTTCTCGCTACCACCGCAGCATTAGAAGACTCAGCCGAGGCTTTAGTCTTGCTAACTCTTTTATCGTCCTTTTTGTTTTTTGTTTTATCCATAAATTACTAGTTTCCCAAAGTCAATTTATTAACATATTTTACTGCTTCAAGTGAAGCCTTGGCTCCGTCAGCTGAAGCTACACTTATTTGCAAAAGCCCGCCAATGCAATCTCCAGCAGCAAATACTCCATTCACATTTGTACTATACTTAGAATTAACTTTTATAAAGTTATTATTAATTAATAATCCAAGCTTTAATGCGAGCGTCTGCGTGTTTAGTGTTCCAATAGCAACAAACACTCCGTCTACTTCTATCTGCTTTTTATTTGCAAGCTTTATTGCCTCTATCTTGCTCTCTCCAAGAACTTCTGTTACTTCGCTATTCTCAACTGCAATGTTATCTATAGGAGCTATTTTAGAGGCTTTTTGATTGGTAATTATAACCACGCTTTTAGCAAGTTTACTTAGATGCTTTGCCTCACTTAAAGCGTAATCCCCCTCGCCTATAACAGCGACAGTTTTACCTCTGTAAAAATATCCATCACAAACAGCACAATAGCTCAGATTCTTTCCCTCATACTTATCAAACATTTTATCGCTCTTTTTCCTAGCAGAACCTGTGCAAATAATAATTGATTTGCAAACATAGCTATCTTTGTTTGTAAACACGCTAAAGGTGTTATCGTAGTTATTGACAACATCAACCACTTGTGCCTTGACTATTTTGCCACCTAGAGCTTTATACTGACTCACTCCATTATCTAAAAGTTGTTGACCGCTAATGCTTTGAAACCCGTAATAGTTTTCAATGACTTTGACTTTGCTTAGAGCAGACATATTATTATCAAACACTAAACAAGTATGCCCAGCACGAATAGTATATATACCGGCGGTTATGCCCGCAGGGCCACCACCAATTATAATAGTATCAATAACTTTATCCATAACTTTCTCCTTGTATAATTGTACCACTTTTTAAAGTTTTCAAAAAACAAATTTAAAGTTATATTGCAAGTTTTTATTAGCTCAAACAATAAAGCAATCCAGTAATCAATTATTTTGAACTAGGTTTATTACTTCTTTACCCTTTTTACATGCATAATCATAGGCAAGCTTTGTCCCGCTCTTTGGCTGATACTTAAAAATATCTGCTTTAGAGTATTTGCGAGGCTTTGGTAAATATTCTTCGTCATAATAAAACACGCAATACTTAGCATCGTCTATCATTGCATGGTTACGTTCAACATAACTGGCTTTGCAATAAAAATTTCTTTCTGTATGCTCAATTATCTTTTCAACACCAAAGGAGTGCTGATTAGTCTTTAACATTTCCAACACCATCTTGTTATGTGCCTTAATGTCCTTTTCTAAAACAGAGCCGTCACTCTTGCATGCGTATGCAACCCTTTTTATAAAAGGATACTTTTCTCTTAATCTCGTTACAATTATATGACATAAATGATTAAATTGGCTATGACTGCCAAATAAAAATGTATCTACATTTTTATTTACAATTAAATCCTCAATTAATCGCTCAAGCCTAAGCTCCAGCTCACTTGCAACCTCTATTTTCCTATGACCAATAAATGTACACATCTCTTTTGTTTCCATAATACCTCTCTGATTGAATAGTTGGTATAAAATTATGCTTCAAGCAAATAATAAACTCAAAACATACCAACCACTCAATCAGTATAACACTTTTGATTGAATGATTGTATCATTTTTAGGCTATATATTAAAAATTATAGTAATAGCTCAACAAGGAGTAAAAGTTTTTTGTACTAAAATATAAGTAAGGGAAAGATTATGAAAGAAATTACTTATAATGACATAATAAAGAGATTAGGTTATTTTAGAACAAAAGCCAATTTATCTATGCGTGAAGCAAGTTTATTATTAGGTTTTAATCCACAATTCATGTCTACTATTGAAAATGGTAAAATTGAATTAAAAGTTAAAACACTTTTAGACTTTTGTAAAATCGTCGACATAACTCCTCAAGACTTCTTTTATCTAGGCGAGCATTATAACAAAGAAGACAAGAATGTTTTAGATTTGTACAACAACCTCTCTCAAGATGGCAAACAAACAATAATCGATTTGATGAAAAAACTTAAATAAAAAGCACTAGCATTCAGCTAGTGCTTTTTATTTTTATTAAAATTACAGCTTATCTACCTCGGCTTCCGCCGCCACCGCCGCCTCCACCAGACGAACCATGGCTTCCGCCACCACTGCCTCTACCAAAGCCAGAACTTCCCCCGCTCATAGACCTTGTTATGTGATGTGAGGCGTGCGTCATCATTGAGAAATATACACCCGCACTCATACCCATACAATAGCTAGGATTTTCCATATTTAAAGCAGAGAATCTTGATTCCATTTTGTTAGTTATATTAAATACATAACAATATGGCAATATATCGTAATAATAGTTAGGATTTTCGCTTATCATTTGCTCAAGCTCATCAAGTCTAGCGTTTACCAAGAACTTTTTGAAGCCCAAAACCTGTCCTCTAAGCTCTTTTTCTTGACGTGTGTATACTTTTACAAACATAGTGCTTAAATGGACTACCACAAACACAACAGCGGATATTACAACCAAATGATAAATGTCATAAGTGCTACCAGAGCTAGCAAACCCAACTAAAAAGCCAAGAGGCACGCCACCAAAGCCACCGCACCAAATG
>CATKXA010000010.1 GCA_949840475.1 uncultured Thermoanaerobacterales bacterium
TCTTTGCTCTTCGCTTAAATAAATTTTACCACAATTTGCGTGACACGTAAATATGTCTAAGCCGAGTCCTGCCACCAACTTTAAAAACGTAATCGGCACAGCCGATTTATTTTTAATGTGTCGACTAACAACGAAGTCTTTTTTTTGATTTTTCTGTTTTGATTTTGCGACACAAGTTTTTTTGATTAAAAATCAAAAACAATCAAATTAATCAAAATAAAAATCAAATTTTGATTTCGCGACGCACTTTTGATTTTGCGAAAATCAAAAATTATTTAGTTCTTATAAAAACAGCTTCAAAAGTTTCTTTACCTGTGTTTCTTTGTTCATGATATGTTCCGAGTGGGAATATAAAAAAATCTCCAACATTAAAAGAATATTCTCCATCTTCATCTCTCACAACACCATTACCTTTTAATACATACATAAACTCATTGCAATCATCATGCTTGTGCCATTCAAAAACCCCACCAGCTCGCAGCCATCCATGTGTTATTCCTTGGATATTTTTTACTTCATCGTTTGCCACAAAAAGCTTTCTGCTACCAGCACCATCATGTGCAGGCTCTAATTTTATACTTTCTGCTGATTTCTTTATAACTTTCATAATAAATTTCTCCTTAAAAGACTTGGATTTTGCTTTTCACTCAACTTCTAATAATATCACCCATATCCAGTGTCAAAATCTTTCAAACATCACTGCATATGGTATGCCGCAGTCTTATAAAAATAAGACTTTTTAGTTTGTATATTTGGAGCTGATGGCGGGACTCGAACACTTGTGTTTCGCTCTCTCTTGCCGAGCCGAGCGACTGTACCACCGCAACTTAGCTCATCTTTCGTGCAAAAACCAACCACTAAGAACCATTCATGTAATAATACTATGAAGAACCTTATTGTTTGCTTTTTGCTCCAAAATCTAAGCCAATTTGCTATTTACTGTTCTTCGCTAAATAAATTTTACCACAATTTGCGTGACACGTAAATATGTCTAAGCCTAGTCCTGCCACCAGCTTTAAAAACGTAATCGGCACAGCCGATTTGTTTTTTAATGGAGCTGATGGCGGGACTCGAACCCGCGACCTATTGATTACGAATCAATTGCTCTACCAACTGAGCCACATCAGCACAAATAATGCTTTATCAGCATTATTTATTTTTTAAAGCTACTATCTAACTCTTTCTCTAAGCTATTTTTATTTTTGATTTTATTTGCAGTAGTAATTGAAACCAAACCACACACCAATCCGAATACCGAATAAAGCATTATTAGTCCATACATAGTAAAACCTTCAGCAACACTATTAAGAGGGTTATAGCCCACTCCAAGCCCACTAAATGTCAAGAATATTCCCACAAATATGCCCGTGATTGAGGTTTGCAGTTTTTTGACATTATCAATATACATAACAAGCAAGTTCATTACAAACACACCTAGTAGTGTACTAATGCTTACTGTATACAAACTAACATTAAAAGCACATGAAATAAGAAGCATTAAAGTTGCAACAATAAAGCCAACTGTTATTTCAGCAAGAGCTTTTAATCTTTGTTTTATATCTACACCAAAAAATACAGTCCAGACTGCAAACGCTACCCACATTAACGATAGCCCTGGCTTTATACTGCCAGCGACTAAAGCGTCAACAACATAAAGCACTGAAGCAACAAGTGCAATTACAAGTGGATACTTAGATATTTCAAAAAATTTTTTCATGAACACTATACCTTTATACAAAGCTCATCAAGTTTCTTTCTTGGACGTGGTGCTGGGAACTCGTTATTGTAGCCAAACGCAACAGATGTAGACAATTCTAGCTCACTAGGGACCTTTAAATAGTCCGCAGTTTCTTTTTGTACGCATTTAACATCGGCAATCCATAAGCTTCCAATTCCAAGGTCAGTAGCTTTTAAAATCATGCTCTGTGTACAAGCTCCGATAGACAATGTATCTGAGTTAAGCCATTCAATATCGGACTCTCTGAATACCAACACGTACACGGCACTTTCTTTAATAACTCTTGCAGTTTCCTTAACGCTAGTCCAACCTCTACTAGAAACGGTATATTTTAACCCAGCAATGGTTACTTCTCTCGCTTCTCTTGCACCAATGTCATTATTGTCATACCAATCAATCATTAGGTCGGCAACATGATCTTTTTGCTCGCCTGTTAAAACTACAAAATGCCAAGGTTGACGATTTTTAGCACTTGGCGAAAGCCTTCCCGCCTCTAATATTTTTTTGATATTATCTTTACTAATTTTACGACTTTTAAAAGCTCTTATTGATCTTCTTTCCTCGACTGCTCTATCAAATTCCATATAGTTCTCCTCTAATGTTTATTTGTTTTTTTATCATTTTTACGTAATATTTTGCGTTTAAGCCATATATTTTTGCGTTTTTAGATATATTTCAAAATTTCTTCAAGTAATGCTCCTTTAAAAATCTATTGTATAACAAATTGATTTTCTATATTTTCTTTTCTCACAAATAGCTACGCAAGCTTTCCTTTCATCACGTGTGGTAAGTTTCATAAACTCGCAACAACGTTTTCTTGCCTCAGTTTCAGCATATGCAAGAATTGCAGTTCCGACACCTTTATTGCGATAGCTTTCTTCTACGCAAAAAGACCAAAAAGTCGCGAATGGGTTAGTCCTTTCAAAAATATCCTGGGTAATCACAAGATGTGCAAAACCAATACACCTTTGGTTTTCGTAAGCAGAGATAAAAATATAATCATTATCTTTATTAAGCTTCTTAAAATTTTTCTTCATTTTTGCAAAATCTGTTGTTGTATCAAAAGCTTGATCGTAGATTTTTGCAATTTGCTCCAAATCCTCGAGCTTGGTTCGTTCTACTTTAAACATAATTGCTATTTATCATTTCCTTTTTTCACATTTTCAATGTGCTCTTTAATCGATTTATATTCTTCATATGGATTTACCATATTCATAAAGTTATACCCAGAAGATGCGATTGGACTTGAATTGCTACCAAATCTAATAGTGCCTGTGTTTTTATGGATTATTTTGTCAATCAAACTAACATATACATCTGTAGCCCCAATGCTGACAATTTCAAGACTTTTATAATCAACGCCAAAGATTCCAGTTCTTACAATTATTCTTTTGTTTGTATAAGCATAAAAAGTGTTTTTATATAGTAGTGAATTGATAAGCAATGCCGTTAATACACAGAAAACAAACAAGGCTGCTGGCAGAATTGTTGCAACTAAAATTTCAGTCCTCGTTGAATTTTTCATGTCTAGTAAAACTACAAGCAAGGTAAACAAAGCAAAAAACAATAGCGGTATTGTAACGCTGATAATGCCACCGAGTATCATTTTTGTTTTATTTGGTTTATATGCCTTAATTATTTTTTCATCACGTTCTAACACAGCATCAAACGCACGAATAACAGAATCCTCAAATGCGTTCTCTTGACTTTCAGGCTTAGCATTTTTAAGAGTTTGGTCTTCTGCTGTAAAATCTACATTTTTATTTGCCATAATAAACCTCCTAGTTATTATTTTAAGGTAATTTTACTCTCCTAGTCAATCAAAACAAACACAAATTATATATTATAATATATAATAATATCAAAATAAAAAATGAGGTCTAGCCTCATTTTTGTTTTTTTCGTTTTTTTGCAAGCATCATATCCAAATCGTTTCTCAGTTTTTGTATTCTTTCTGCAAGCATATTCGTATTAATGTCCTTCTCTTCTTGGGTCAAACGCCTTTTATCAACAGCAACAATATCAAAAGGCTCGCCTATAACTAAGTAGTTTCTTCTCATGAATTTTGGCTTTCTATAAAGCATCATAGGCACAATTACCGCATCGCCTTTAGACGCAAACACTATCGCACCATTTTTTAGCTCAAGCATTTCGCCCTCATTTATATTTCTAGTGCCTTCAGGAAAAATACCGAGGGTATGCTTGTCTTTTAATGTCTTGATTGCGAACTTATATGCACTCATATCCGCATTTTGCCTATCTACTGGGAAAGCACCAAGTTTTTTTAAACAATGAGCAGAAAACTTCTTTTTAAACAACTCTTTTTTTGCAAGATATCTAATTTTTTTGCATAAGTAAATATCTAATAGTATTGGGTCAAGGTTAGAAAAATGGTTGCATGTTAAAATATAGCCTTTGTCTTTAGGTAGATTTTTTTTACCTATAATTTTTGTAGGATAAAAAAGCTTAATTGGCAAATAAAGCAAAATATATAAAAATACAAACAGCATAACTACCTCCTAAAAATCACTTGCACATGCACAAGCTGTGCTAAAAGCAACTTGTAAATTAAAACCACCAGTAAGAGCGTCTATATCAACAGTTTCGCCAATAAAGTATAACCCCTCAACAAGCTTACTCTCCATTGACTTTGGCTTTAAATCCTTAACACAAACCCCACCGCTAGTTATTACTGCACAAGCTATATTGTCTAACCCATTATAGTATATTTCAAAGTTTTTGAGCATATCCCTCAAACTTTCTCTTTGTATTTTTGTAAGTTGATTTGCTTTTGTCGTCTTATTGATTTTTAACCTCTTAGCAAAAACATCACACAACGCATTAGGTAAAAGCCCAGAAAGTAAACTAGAAAACTGTTTGGACTTTAGCTCAGCAATATCTCTGTTTATTCTTTCTAAAAGTGCAAAATCACTGAGTGCTGGCTTAAAATCGATGCAAACTTTAACATTTTTAGGCTCAAATCTATTTATATAGCTACTTAGCGTTAATGCTAGTGGACCACTGATACCCTTGTCTGTAAACAGCATTTCGCCTATTTGAGTTTTATGTACTAGTTTGCTTTTGTCATACGCTGCCAGTCTAACATTTTTCAAACTCAAACCTGCTAAGGAGTGTAAACTGCTATCAGAGCTGAGCAGTGGAACAAGCCCTGCAACTGGATTAATAATTCTATGCCCAGTTTTACTTGCAAACTTATAACCATCGCCCGTACTACCTGTTAAAGGGTACGATAATCCGCCAGTCGCAACAATAACTTTATCCGCTAGTAGCTTATTGCCATTTTTAAGTACGACGCCACAAGCCTTATTATTTTCTACAATAATATCTACAACCTCTTGCTCAAGCATTATCTTAACGCTTTGTCTTACAAGTTTTTTTTCTAACGCCTTAGTTATATCACTAGCTTTATCCGAAACAGGGAAAACCCTATTGCCTCGTTCTATTTTTAAGGGCACATTTAATTTTTCAAAATATGATATTGTATCCTGCGAATTAAATCTAATCTCGCTACTCATAAAGAATTTGGCATTGTTTACAACGTTAGCCAAAAACTCGCCACCAGTAACACAGTTGGTTAAATTACACCTTCCTTTACCGGTTATATATATTTTTTTACCCAATTTTGCGTTTTTTTCAACAAGGACCACTTCGTGACCCTTATCTGAAATTTGAGCAGCCACCATAAGTCCGCTGGCACCACCACCAATAACACAAACCTTCATCATTCGCTCCTACAAACTTTTTAAATATAGAACCTCATCAGCTCTTACAACTCTACATTTACCTCTTTCAAGTCCACCGAGAGCAAGGTCTGCAATTTTTGTTCTTTTTAAAAACACAACATTGAGTCCCACTGCATCAAACATTTTACGAACCTGACGATTTTTGCCTTCGCTAATGATAACTTCTAGCCTAGATAACTTTTCTTGTTTTTCTAAAAGTTTAACCTTACATTTTGAAAGCCTTTGACCGTCAACAACAACACCAGCCCTCATCACAGCAAGCTGACTTTCTTTAAGTTCTCCCTCAACCTTTACAACATATGTCTTAGTTATTTCATTTGAAGGGTGTGTGAGCTTATATATAAGCTCTCCGTCGTTAGTCATAATAAGCAAGCCTTCACTATCATAGTCAAGCCTCCCAACTGGCTTTAAGCCTTTAAATTCACTTGGCATAATGTCTTTAACAGTCTTTCTACCTTTTTCATCACTCATAGATGTAATAACGCCCTTGGGTTTATGTAGCATCACATACTTTAAGTCATTTTCAATAGTGACTTGCTCTCCAGCTACTTTTATAATATCTTTTTCTTTAACTAAAAAGCCAAGGTCAGTAATGACTTTACCATTACAAGTGACCTTGCCATTTATAACTAATTCTTCACATTTTCTTCTTGAGCCCAGCCCGCAGCTAGCCAAATATTTATTTATACGCAAAAGTGCCTCACATTTTATCAGTAATTTTAATAATATTACTAATAAGGTTATTTGATTCTATTTCCTTAATAGTATATATTTTATTAGAAAAAATCAACTGATTTTCAAGAGATATTTCAACCTCTGCAATAGGTGTCCCTGCCGCTATTGGGGCAATAATGCTATCCTCTGACTTAATATTTATTGATATTTTGTCAACTTCACCCTCTTTTAAAGGAAAATACACATCTTTTTCAACATTTAATTGCACATTTTGCGTTTTTGAATTTTCAATATTTATTGTTTTTAAAGTGTCACCAGCAGTTAATATTTTAGTGAGCTTATATTCTTCAAAAGCCCTATTTATTAGCTGTTCACACTCTTCAAACATTGGCACACAATTTAAAAGCACACATATTACTTGCATATTATCCTTAGTCGCACTCCCAACAAAGCATCTTCCCGCTTTTTTGGTATAGCCTGTTTTAACACCATCAGCATATTCAAGCTCTTTTAACATTCTGTTTTTATTGACTAAATTTCTGCTTATCTTACTTTTCTTTTGGTTAGATATTTTAATATTTTTAGTAGATACTATTTCTTTAAAAGTTTCATTCTTTAACGCATAAGCAGTTATTTTAGCAAGGTCACTAGCCGTTGTATAATGTTCATCGTCTGGAAGACCATGCGGATTTTTTATATAAGTATTATTTATCCCTTTCTCTTTTAAAAACTCATTAACATCTTTGATGTAGTTTTCCATACTACCAGAGGTTGCTAATGCTAAAGCCACAGCACTGTCGTTGCCTGAGCGTAACATTAAACCATATAACAGCTCTCTAATAGTAAGTTCCTCGCCTTCTATTAATCCAATGCTAGTTCCCTCTATTTTTGTAGCTTCTTTGGGTACAACAATCTTTTTATCCAAATTTTCATTTCTTTCAATGGCAAAGATTGCTGTAATGATTTTTGTTGTGCTAGCCATTGGCAATTTCTCTTGACTATTATACTCGTATAGCACCCTTTGCGAATCTCTTTCAATAACTATCATTGATTTCGCACTAGTTATCTTTTTTTCTTTTTCCTGCTGCGAAGCAAATACTGCATCTTTAATATTTACTGGAACAAAAAACGCAAAAATACCACTTATTACCATACAAATTACCAATATTAAAGCACTATTTCTTTTTATTGTCATTTTGAGGCTCCTTATTTATTATTGATGTTATATTAGATACAATAGTTGGGATTGTGTCCATAAGCTTATCATAAGGCGTTTTTTGATCCACTCTGATTAGCTTGCAGTCATCATCTTTAATAGTCAAAAGCCCAATCGGACTCATACTAACACCACCACCAGAGCCACCAGCTAAAGGCAAGTTGTCGCACTTTGGTTCTTTACCATTTATACCATATTCGCCACCACCAGCAACAAAACCAACGGACACTTTAGTTAAAGGTATGATTAGTGTGCCCTCTTTAGTTTCAAAAGGCACCCCTACAACTGTATTCACATCAACGATGCTCTTAATTTTTTCAATTGCTGACTCCATGATGTCATTGATTTGATTTTTTTTATCCATGTTTTTTTGCTCTCCTTAAAAGTTTAAAATAATATATATAAGCATGTATAACTGACAATAACATATCTAGTAGACAAAACGATACAACCACACTCGCAGTAACTTCAAGTTTATTCTCATTAAATACCGGGTCAACGTCACTGAAGATTTTTAAGTGTTTATACTTATTTAAAAGCACAGCAAACATACTTGCAGATATAGTTTCTACTGCCCCGTTTACCATGCAAACCAAATAAGCATTATCAGGAACTCCGCTAGAAAAGAAAAATTGTATTTTTTTCACATCAAGCTTTTTTGCTAAACTCATAAAATATGAACCAAGCAGCGTGACAGGTTTTTTCTTTTTCTTCTTCTTTTTGTACTTTTTTAATTCCAAACCACCTTTATTGTTAAACCTGAATCGCATACATACAAGTTTTATTACAAAAACTTTTAATACAACAAATCCAACATCTTCAATAGCATTAAAATGGAATGCACCTTTAATCTTAAATGGATATACCAATAAAAGCACAACAAATAAAACTATAAATACTATTAATAAAGTGGCTTTCATAAATATAGATTGTGCTTAAAATATAAAAAAAATACAATATAAAATAAAAAGACTTGATTCAAGTCTTTTTATACTAAATATTACTATTTAACTATGATTTTATAAGAAATCCCAGCCGTCATCATCGCCTTCATTAACATTGGTTGTGACGTTGCTATCTATTATTTCGTCTAAAAAATCAAAATCTGGCACTGTTTTTACATTATTATCTTGATTATTTGCAGTTTTTAAAACTTCTAGATTCTCAGAATCGTCACTTGCCATTGCCACTTCATTTTCATCTTCAGGCTTTACTTCAAAATGATTATATAACCTATCATCTGACCTAATAACTTTAACTTTTTCAAGAAGCTCATTATAGTCTGGCAAGTCTGATATGCTAGAAATATTAAATCTTTTTAAAAACTCATCAGTCGTTCCAAACAGTGCAGGTTTTCCAACGCTATCTTTTCTGCCCACAATTTCTATAAGCCCATGCTCAAGCAAAATATTTATCGCGTAGTCACTATTAACGCCACGAACCTCTTCTATTTCAAGCCTAGTAACTGGCTGTTTGTAAGCCACGATTGACGCCGTTTCTAGCGTTGCTTTTGACAAGTTCCTTTGCTTAATAGGATTTAATACCATTGAAACTTCTTCTGCATATTTGCTTGATGAAGCAAACTGGAGTTTATTGTTAAACTCTAAAAGCACAATGCCTGATTTTTCATTATATTTACTCTTCAGTTTTTTAACAGCATTTTTTATATCATTTTTACTAACATCTATTTTAGAAACTATATCTGAAATATCTACAGCTTCGCCGCTAGTAAATAATATGCTTTCAAGAACATTCTCTAAATTATCCATTGTTTTCCTCACGTTTAAATATATCAATATCCGCAAAAGCACTCTGTTGGCTAACAGTTATGAGCTGACTTTTTAAAAGCTCTAAAAGTGCCAAAAAAGTGTTTATAATTTCACTCTTTGAATAGTCATCTTCAAAAAGTTCACTAAACTTAAATTGTTTTTTGATAAGCAAACTGTCTTTAATTTGAGCTATTTTTTCAGCAACAGTAAATCTATCCTTTTCAATCTTACGTTCTTCAACAGCCTCTGCTTTTACACTTACTCTATGCATCATTTTAGAAAATGCAGTGATTAGAGCATCTAAACTTAGCTGATCTGGCAACACATACCTAAAATCTCCAGCTGTTGGTTCTGGTTCTTTATAAAATTTACCAACATCTTCTATTACTTTAAGCTTTTCACTCGCCTCTTTAAACAGCTTGTATTCCTCAAGTTGGCGGTAAAGCTGCTCTTCAGGGTCTTCAGCATCTTCAAAGTATTCTACAATTTCAGGCTTTGGCAATAGCTGCTTAGACTTTATTTCTAATAATGTCGCAGCCATGAGCGTGAAGTCCGCCGCCTTATCCATATCAATGCTGTCTAGGTCTTGCATCATTTCAAGGTACTGCTCAGTTATTTCAGAAATGAAAATATCCCTAATATCTATCTTTGCTTGCTTAATCAAATGATACAATAAATCAAGCGGCCCCTCAAACTGCTCTAGCTTAAATTTTAAGCTATCGTCCTCTATGTCTTCAATATCTTGCATTTGCTCCAAATCTTTAACATCTATTGCTTCGGTAGCCTTTTCCTCTTTATTTTCTAAAGAAGCCAAACTAGAGCTATCTAGCTCTAAAAACTCATCTACACTTACATCTTTCTTTTGTTTACTCATTTTCTAAAATAATGCAAAGAATGCATCAAACCCTTTTATTATTAATCCACTAAGTCCGCCAGCAAAGAAGTTGATATAAATATCAAATATGCTTGTAAATAATAATGCTATCATTATCCAAAAGCCGTACGCTTTCATAAACTCTACATATTTATTGTACGGTCCTGCAAGCGATTCCACCACTCTAAATCCGTCAAGCGGGTAGATTGGTAATATATTAAAGAACGCAAACATAAAGTTAAGGCTGATTACAAAATTGAAAAAGTAATAATAAATATCACCCAAGAAGCCGTAACTAGTAAATAGTGCTGGCCAAAACCTATTTAAAAAGCAATACAAAAAGCATGCGATAACACCAATCAATAAGTTGACAAGCACACCAGCAAAAGCAACTCTTAGCTTACTTTTTGTTCCTCTTTTAAAGTTTCTCTCGTCTACTGGCACAGGCTTAGCATAACCTATTCCAAACACGAGCAACAACAATAGTCCTTTAATATCGATATGTTTGAAAGGTGCGAGCGTATATCTACCAAGCACTTTAGCTGTCATATCGCCTTCTTTATATGCAGCATGTGCGTGAGCAAACTCATGAAATGGCATACAAAGAAACAAAGCACTTATAAATGCAATAATAACTGCAAAAAATGCCGACGGGAAACGCATCAAACCTATCAATGTAATTAACATAAAGATATTATATATTTATTTTAATATTACTGTCAAACAAAAGGACGCTAAAGCAAGCCCTAGCGTCCAATTTTTGTTTACATTGTTTGACAAATTTTCTCTAATATATCTTTAATCTTTATAGCATGCAAGTCCTCTTTAACAACAAGTGGTGTTTCAAAGACTACCATGTTATTTTGGTCTAATACATAAAGCGTGCCAACTTCATCATGAGCTCGCTTAGGAGCTTTTACATTGCCGAGCTTGTAATCAAGAGAATACTTAAAATCTTCACCCTTTTTTAGGAACTTAACAAAGTTCTGCTCTGGATATACCTTCACACTTTTTACCAATGAATTCTTAACCTCTGTTTCATACAATGCGTTTTTATTAGATAGTACTAGTTTGTTTTCATAATTTGCAAAACCATAGTTGAACATGTTAGCCATTTCATTAAATCTAGTTTTACTATCATGTGCCCCAATAACCACACCAATTAGTCTCATTCCACCGCGAGTAGCAGAAGCTGATAAACAATATCCAGCATCGTTAGTGAAACAAGTTTTACCGCTATCGCAACCCTCAAAGCTTTTTATTAGTCTGTTTGTGTTAACAATATCTGTCTTTCTTCCAGACGGGTGCTTAAGCTCTGTCATCCAAATTTTGCTAAACTTTTTATATATTTTATTGTCACAAATTTGAGCATAAATTTTAGATATATCATAAGCCGAACTATAATGGTCTAAAATAGGCAAACCTGTACAATTCGCAAAAGCAGTGTTTTTGAGCCCTAAATCATGTGCTTTTTCGTTCATTTTAGCAACAAAAGCTTGTTCTGAACCGGCAACTCTTTCCGCTAATGCAACCGTACTATCGTTAGCCGAACATACTATACACGTCATTATAAGGTCAGAAACAGAGTACTCTGCCCCCTTATCCAAGAAAGCACTTGAGCCTTCAGTATCTGCAGCATGTTTACTGATTTTTACCTTTTCTTCTAGACTGATATTTCCCTTTTCTATTTCCTCAAAAACAAGCATCAATGACGCTAGTTTTGTCATGCTCGCTATGGGCAATCTCTCATGACCATTCTTTTCATAAATGACTGTACCACTTTTTGCATCATATAATAACGCCGACTTAACGGGAACGTTTAACTCAGCCTGCACGCTTTCAGATTTTGATGCATAAACATTTAAAGTACCACTTGGCAAAAACATAAAGCCTAAACATATAACCAAGCCAAACGATATAATTGATATAAATTTCTTCATTATCCACCTCGAATATTTATATTTCTACATATATTCTTGGCATATTTTGTCGATTTTATGTATTAAAACGAAATAATTACAAAACTTTTAACAATAAGCGGCATAAGTATGCTGTGGATAACACAAATAGCAAGCATAATTACAAAGCTTAAGATGTATTTAACAAAAAAGTTGCTCTCTTTAAAAGACTGCGACATTGGTAGTTTATATTTATTTTGCAGTTTAGACCTTTCCATTGCAAAACATACAGCCAATACCATTGCTGCAAAGTTTAAAATATTTATAGGTACAATAAATAATATTACATTAATAATTCCAGCAAAGCCGTAAACACTTATAACTGCTCCGCAGTGCATAACAATTAAAACCATTTGGTAGCACAAAAACATGTAGTTTAAAAAGCAAGTGTAATATGTTAAGTTAAAAACAAAAATCATCAGTAAGCAAAGTACACAATCTAAAAGCCTTGCATAAAAAATAGAACTGATTTCAGCCGTGCCAGTTATGTAGTCAAGCATATTCTTATCTGCATTTTTCAAAAAAGCTGTGTAGTTGTATGAAGTTAAGCATATATAAACACCCAAAACAATAGCTACTATTGCAGTAATTAAAATACTGATATAGCTAGAGGTGTTATCTCTAAAATGATCTTTAATCTTATCTCTAATTAAATATACATTTATTGCCATACCCTATTATATGACAAAAAATTGTAAATTATTGATAAAATACGCTTAAAGGCAAATTATCTGACCTATCAATTAAATCTTTATCAACAACAAGCCTAGACAAAAACATTGATATAGCCATGTTGTTATTCATGTCATAAGTCAAATAGCCTTTAAGTATAGTATTTTCTTGCGTTGGGGGTGCATCTTTTAATTTTTTAAAAGCCGAAATTAAAGCAGTCCTCATACTCTTTTCAACAGCAGAAAAAGTTTTACCATATTTCAAGGCAATTTCTTTATAAATTTCCATAGTTGAGTAATTATATGGAAACTTTAAATACGCTAGCAAAATAGCTTCAACATAATAAGAAAATCCATCATGCTTACATGAAAACATAAATTTGCAAAGCAATTCCCTTATCTTATTTTTTATTAAATTAACATTTCGAGAAGGGCTAAGCTCAATTATCTTTTTAAGTTTTAGTAGGCTCATACTTAGCTTTAAATCTAAATTACTTTGCTCACTTGCTTTTATATATATTGCTTGTTTGTACTCATCATAAATATCGTCAGATATTATAATTAAATTTTTGCAAAAATGTGTATGAACAATGTCTAAAATGTATTTAAATCGCTCCTTATCAAAGCCAGAGTCTTCAACAACCAATATATCAACCTTATTGCAAGACATATATTCTAACATTTGCTGAAAGGAATTTTTAATTACTGTGCAATCAAATCCAAGGTTACAAAAATTGTTAACATTTACAACTTTTATAACACTACCCTCGTCTACCGCAAAAATACAAGTTTTAAGGTTTAGATTCACTTGCAATTTACCCGCCTTTTAATTTTATCAAAACAATAATAAACTAATATTAGCATAACAAAAATTAAAAAGCAAATATTCTATTAAATTATTTTACAAAATTATTAAATATTTAATTATCTATCATCCAATCGATATAAACGCCAAAACCTTTAGTCGGGTCGCTGACAAAAACATGAGTAACAGCACCTACGAGTTTACCATTTTGAATAATAGGACTACCGCTCATTCCTTGCACAATTCCACCAGTTTTTGATATTAATTCCTTATCAGTAACCCTTAAAACCATGCTTTTTTTGTCCGACTTCGTTTGATGATTAAGTTTAACAATCTCAATATCATACTCTTTTGGTGTGTCGCCGTCGATTGTGGTTAAAATTTTAGCTTTGCCCGTCTTTACAGTGTCTTTAAAACCTACTTCCATAGGTCTAGCATTAATGGTTTGCAGAAACTCTTGGTTCATGGTTCCATATACACCGAAGTCATTATTTACATTTAAGTTCCCAACGCTTTGACCCGTCTTTAAGAACAAACCTCTAAGTTCGCCAGGATTCCCGCGTTGACCTTTATTGTAACCAACAATGCTACATTTATATATATTACCAGTAGTGATTGGCATAGCTCTGCCAGTATCTATATCACAAACTGGATGCCCAAGTGCACCAAACCTATTATTATCTGCTCTAACATAAGTCAATGTTCCAACGCCAGCAGTATTATCTCTAATCCAAAGTCCAAGCCTATATGAACTAGTGGATAATTCAAACGCTGGTTTAACATTTTCCTTTATTACTTGCCCACCTCTTCTTATTTCAAGCTCAACACCACTTTCAGCATCTAAATTTGCAGAATTTAAGATTGATTGTAAGTGCGTTGCACTTGTTATTATTTGCTCGTCTATTTTATACAAAATATCTCCCGCTTTTATGTTTTTGTCAGCAAGAGGGTTTATAACTCCGTCCGCAGTCAACACCTCTCCAACAGCCACAACAATAACGCCCTCACACTCCATAGTAAAGCCGAGCGGGTATCCCCCAGCAAATACTTTTATAACTCTATTGTCCTTATTAACTTTTTTGTTTGGAGTAAATATATCTTTAATTATGTCTTTAATGCTTGGAAATTCAAGCATAGCAACTTTATCAGCCCCAGCGTTGCAAGCAACTGCTGGCGTATATGTAGATAAACAAAAAGATGCAAAAATATTAAGACATGCACATACTAATAAGATGATTGATAATGTAATACTTTTAAATCGCTTAAAAAGAACTATTCCCTTACTCATAAGAATAGTTTTTGAAAATATTTGTAATATATGTATCTATTTCAAATTTTTGTAAAAATTTTTTCCACTTTCTATTAATTCCTTTGCATGAGTAAGCGAACTACTGGTTAAATTACCACTAAGAAGTCTTGCAATCTCATTCAATCTGTCTTTATCCTCAAGTTTAACAATGCTAGTATATGTATTGCCACTATTTTCAGACTTTTCAATTAAAAAATGCATATTTGCATAACTAGCAATTTGTGCTAAGTGCGTAACGCAAATAACCTGAGAATGCTTAGAAACTTTGCAAAGTTTTTTTGCAAGAGCTTCTGCAACTGCACCACTTACACCTGTATCAATCTCGTCAAATACAAGCGTTCCAATACCCTCTATGCTAGCTGTGATACTTTTTACAGCAAGCATAAATCTGCTCATTTCGCCACCACTAGCAACGTCCTTTAAAGGCTTTAAAGGCTGACCTAAATTGGCTGAAAACAAGAACTCTACTTCATCTATTCCGGTTGCATCAAAAGTATCGTACCCGCAGGTTTTAAACTCTACAACAAAGTTGGCATTTTTCATGTTAAGTTCATAAAGTTCAGCCTTTATGTCGTTTTCTAACGATTTTGCTATACTTTTACGCTCTTTAGAAAGCAATTCTGCGTTTTTTATTAATTCGGCTTTTATTTGTCCTTCACGTTTAACAAGCTTACTAATTTCTATTTCAGAGCTTATTAGTTGCTCACGTTTTTGATATATTTCATCGCGATAACTAAGTATGCATGGTATATCTTTACCATATTTCTTTTTAAATGAAGATAACAAATCAAGCCTGTTCTCATTCTTAATAGCTTCATTCTCATCAAAGTACATGTTATCTATTGAGTCTTCTAAAGTCGCCTCAAGATCATCAGCCTCAATCTTTATTGACTCAAATCTTTCAATAAGTTGCTTCGCACCTTCAAAATAGTTCTCTATTGCCCCAAGGCAAACTATAATCTTTTTGATCATCTGCGAAATGCCAGCCATTTCATAACTATTACCTTTGGCAATGTCAACTGATGATTTTAAAGCAGTCATTATTTTCTCTTGATATAACACTTGGTTTCTGAATGCTTTTAATTGCTCTTCCTCGCCGTCATAAAACGCTGCGTCATCAATTTCTTTAATTTGATAATCATACAAATCTATCAATCTATTTCTTTCTGTTTCATCAACTGTAAATAAACTTAGCTTTTTAGAAATTTGAATAAATTCTTGATAGCTATTGCTGTATTTTTCTTTTAGCTCTTTAAGTTTTTCACTTCCATAGTTATCTAATATAACTAAATGGTTTTGAACCTTAAGTAAGTTTTGATGTTCAAACTGTCCATGCAAATCCATAAGCGGTGCAGACAACTTTTTAAGCATTGAAAGAGAAAATGATACAGAATTAACTCTACACTCATTTTTTCCGTCAGCACTAATCTTTCTACGAATGATAAGCACATCATCGTCTTCAAGCCCAAGCTCACCCATTAACGTTTTAACTGAGCTACTTAAATCACTAAAAACTGCCTCAACAACAGCAAACTTCTGACCATGAGTTATTAGGTTTCTATCTGCCTTTTCTCCAAGTAAAAGCGAAAGACTATCAATAATCAAGCTCTTACCAGCACCCGTTTCTCCCGATAGCACATTAAAACCTTGACCAAACTCAATTTGACCTTCATTAATTAATGCTATGTTGTTTATGCTTAATCTCTCTAGCATATTTCTTCCTCGTTATTTTGTTTCAATTTCATTAAAAGGACGAATCACTATTTCATCTAACTGTTTTTTTATAATCTCAACCTTACCTTGTGTTTGGTTCAATTTATCCAAACAAACTTTAGAAAGCTCAACACTTTTTTCAAATAGTTTAATCGCCTCATCTAGACCCACATTTGGATTTTCTAGCTCTTGCAAAATATTTTCTAGTTCTTTAATTGCCTTTTCGTATTCCATTTATTTCCCCTCTACTTTTTCTACTACGCTTATTATTTTACCATCTTTTAAAGTGTTTTCAATCCTCTGCCCACACGCCACATCACTTATACTATTTACCAGCATGCTGTCTTTATAAATTCTTGAATAGCCCCTTTTTAAAAGCTCTAATGGGTTTGATTTCTGGATTTTCAAATTTACCATTTCAAACATTTTTTGCTTTTCTTGCATTATTTTATCTATTTTAGCAATCAAAAGTGCGATTTTTGAGCCGACGACATTTTTTGCCGAAACCAAACATAAATTAGTTGCCGATGCGATTTGGTTATTTAGACTAATAATGTCATCCTGCGATGATTTTACTTTATTGCTAATGGCTTTATAAATCCTTGACCGCATATCATCAATATACTGCAATTCATTATAATAATCAAAAACAGCTAAATCCGCAGCGACCGAAGGTGTTGGAGCTCTTAAGTCTGCACAAAAGTCTATAATCGTAAAGTCAGTTTCGTGCCCCACACCAGATATGATTGGTAATCGT
>CATKXA010000011.1 GCA_949840475.1 uncultured Thermoanaerobacterales bacterium
TAAGCCTTTTGCTATGCTTAAATATCCCTTTATACAATCCAAAACAAGAGAAAACTCTGCCAACCCTTCCAACAGAGGACAATAACGTATGGGCAGGTTATGACGGAGAAATAATAACATCTAACGCGTATACCGGTTCAGATATAGCAGAACTAGAACAAAAGGGTGGCTCAATCTTTTTGGAAGAAGATTCAGTCTTTAATATGAGAGAGGGTGAAATTAGCAACCATAGGGCAAGGTATGGCGGAGCAGTGTATGTAAGCCGTGGTGCGACATTCAATATGTCAGGCGGAACAATCCACAATAACACAGCGAGATATGGCGGAGCGATATACATAGAAGCCGGAGGCATCTGTAACATAACAGGCGGAACAATACGAAACAATAAAGGCTCAAGTGCACCCGCAATCTATGTGGAAGAAGGCGGCAAGCTAAACATCTCTGGCGATACGCTAATAGAAGATAATTTGCAAGAGTTTTTTGAAGTTGATGTAAGTATTTATATTGATGATGCTTTAGTTTCAAAACAAAGACTAAATACAGAGCAGTATCTGAATGAATTGCAATTGCCAACAATTTCAGACGAACAATGCTGTGGTTGGTTTGTAAATAGTGAATTGACTAAAGTCGTTGATTTTAATGCATTGGCAGTTAGTTATCAAACGAGTGAATTGAGTATCTGTACTAAAACTGCTACTATTGACAAACTAGCATTTACATTAAACAGTGCTGGAACTGGCTATATTTTTAAGAATATAGATGAAAACGTTAGCGGCGAAGTTGTTATTCCTAGGGCGTACAATGGTAAGCCTGTAGTTGAGGCGGAAGGTGATAGTGGAGGAAGGGCTGCGTTTGAAGGTTGCACAAATATAACTAAAGTTTACCTATCAGACTCTGTAACTAAGCTTGGAGTTTATAGTTTTTCTTTCTCATCGCTAGAAAGCGTTAACTTGCATGATAAATTAACAAATATTGGAGAATTTGTTCTTGTACAGACAAATCTAACTAGTGTAACGTTGCCTCATAGTGTAATCAATATAGGTTTTGCTGCGTTTTGTGCTAATGCAAATATGTGTAAAGTTAAAGTCGATAACAATAACCCGTACTATGATAGTAGAAATGATTGTAATGCAATAATAGAAACAAGTTCTAATGCGTTATTGCTTGGTAGTGCAACTACGATTATTCCTAATGATGTTGTGTCATTACAGTATGGGGCTTTTGCTTTAAGTTCTATTACTAGCATTGATTTGCCTAATAGTGTTCGAACTATTGCTGATGAAGTTTTTGCTCAAAGCCTTTTGGTGTCAATAACCATGACGGACAATGTGGAAAGCATTGGAGCCAAGTGCTTTAGAGAGTGTGAAAACTTGCAGAGTGTGGTGCTATCAAACAAAATTGTTGAATTGCCTAGTAATGTATTCTATAGATGTAGTCAACTACAATCATTGAATATGCCTACTAATTTAGAAACTATAGGAGAAAGTGCCTTTGCTGAATGCGAAGAACTAACGGGCATTAGTCTGCCTAGCAGTTTAACATCTATTGGAGGGCTGGCTTTTGTAAACTGCAAAAAAGCTTTTGAAGAAATAGTAATTCCGGGAGCAGTGCGAATAATAGCGGATAATGCTTTCTCTGCTTGCCTTAGTGCGAAGTCTATCACTTTTATGGAAGGTATTGAGTCTATTGGAAGCTATAGCATGACTAATTGTGTGAACGCTACAATTGTTAATCTGCCATCAACTTTACTAACTATTAAAAATGGAGCATTTGAAGGCTGTTTAGCATTAAAAGAGTTAGAATTCCCAAATGGATTACAAGAAGTGCAGCATTCTGCATTCAATTGGTGTACATCCTTAACTGAAGTGTTTATACCGATAAGTGTATCCAAGGTTGATAATGCATTTAGGGGTACTGTACCAGAATTAATAATCTTCTGCGAAGCACCTTCTAAGCCAGAAGCTTGGCATAGTAAGTGGAATTATTACGATGATAATAATCAGCTTAGAGTGGAATGGGGTGTTAAATATATTGACTTGTATGTTGACGGCAAGTACTCAAAAACAGTGTTGTCTTCATCATTAAGTTTGAGTGAAATGGATCTACCAATAGCTGATGAGAACTGTTGTGGCTGGTTTAAAGATGAAGGCTTGATGAATGCGATAGATTCTTCACTTCCATTAACTAGTCAGCTTAGTGGAGTTGACAAGATTTATACAAAAACTGCTACTGTTGATAAATTGAGCTTTAGCACGAGCGACAATACGGTTAGTGTTAGGTGTTTAAATACAGAAATTAGAGGGGAAGTTGTTATTCCTCTAAAATATGACGGTAAATTTGTTACTGCAACTATAAGCGCAGGCAATAACTCTAGTGGTTCGTTCTATAATTGTGTAAATGTTACAAATGTTATTTTACCTGCAGGATTAACAAAAATAGGAGGATATACTTTTGCAGGTTGCTCAAAACTAAGCAGCTTAAACATTCATAGCAAAGTTTCAAATATTGCAGTAAAAGCGTTAACAGAGAGTAATTTGTCTACCATTGTTGTATCTGAATCAAATAGTACTTATGATAGCCGTGAGGGCTGTAATGCAATAATAGAAACGGCAACAAATACCTTGATTAATGGCTGTAAAAATTCAACAGTGCCAGAAGGGGTTGTGGCTATAGGCGATTACGCTTTTGCTTATACGACTATTTCTAATTTTAGTATGGCGAACACGGTTACGAAGATTGGTTCATATGCTTTTGCTAATTGTCCGAATTTAACCAACATCACTTTCTCGACAAGTCTTGAAGAGATAGGTGATTACGCATTCAATGTTTGTGAAAAATTGAACTATCCAATATTACCTGAGTCATTAGTTACAATCAAGGAACTTGCTTTCTATAAGTGTTCTAACATTAGGTCTATCAATATTCCAAGAAATGTTTCAAGTATTGACGGCAATGTATTTAGGGAATGCTTGAATGTTACTTCTATTACTGTTGATAGTTCTAATACTTTCTACAATAGCACAGGTAATTGCAATGCTATTATAAAGACTTCAAACAAAGCTTTAATTACAGGTTGTAAAAATACTGTTGTTCCGATAGATACATTGTCACTTGGAACTTATGCTTTCTACAAGGTAAACGTAGTCACATTAGAATTGCCTAACAAATTATCTAGCATTGGTGCTTACTGCTTCTATGAGTGTGAATCTTTGCAGACCTCGCTTCCTAGCAGCATTAGGTCAATAGGATCATATGCTTTCTATAAATGTTCTTCTTTAACGGAGATTATCATTCCTAAAGGTGTTACTATAATAAATCAATCTGCTTTTTCTAGTTGTAAAGGATTAACTTATGTGTCATTGCCAGACGGGCTTTTAACTATTGGTATCTATGGTTTTGGTAACTGTACCTCTTTAAATCATATTTATATTCCGTCTAGTGTAACTAAAATTGAAGGTACTGTAATGAGCAACGCACCATTCTATAGCTGTAAAGATGGCTTCAAGATATATTGCGGAGCGGCTTCAAGACCATCTAAGTGGGACGCATTTTGGAATAGGCGTGCAATTTTGGGTTCTGGTACAGCGGCGGATCATGCAGTGACTTGGAACTACACTCGTGCACAATATGAAGCACTTTACGGAATAAGCAGTGCTAGTGAAAGCACTGAAAATCCAATTGATAATTTAAATACTTTTAGGTTTGCAAAGGAATATGATAGTTTAACGCAAAGCACACCACTTTGCATATCAATGCCTTGTGACGTAATTAATTATAGTAATTGGTACAATAAAAGAATAGCAATTTAAAATGCACTATGGCTTGGCTTTAGTGCATTTTTATTTTTGTGATAGAAAACAAAAGAACGGCAGGCTTTTCAAAGGTGTCATTTAGCCTCAAGCTTGGTGCTTTTAAGCTGGATAAGAGATATAAAAAATAATATAAAATTTTTTTGGATTTTCTCTTGACACGAACCCGTGTGTATAGTACAATGATAAGGCTGCATAGTGGGATGATGCGGAAGGTTACCTATGAGCCTTGATTAGGATAACTTTCGCGGACAAGTTTAAACATCGATTTAAGCGACAGATAAATTCACTCTATGTGTTACCCGAGACTTTAAAAATTGCAGTGCGGGGAGCGAATAAGTCTATCTGAAAATATTTACTCGGAGGTACAAAATGGCAACACAAAAAATTCGTATTAAGCTTAAAGCTTATGACCACAACCTTGTTGATGAATCTGCTGCAAGAATTGTGGAAACTGCTAAAAAGGCGGGCGCTAAGGTTTCTGGACCTATCCCAATGCCTACTGAAAAAGAAATTGTAACAATTCTTCGTTCAGTTCACAAACATAAAGATTCAAGAGAACAATTTGAGATGAGAACTCATAAACGCGTTATTGATATTTATAACCCTTCAGCAAAGACAGTTGATTCACTTATGAAAACTGATCTTCCAACTGGCGTTGATATCAATATTAAATTATAAGGTCGGAGGAAAGTAAAATTATGGATAAAGCAATACTAGGCAAAAAAATTGGCATGTCGCAAATCTTTACTGCATCTGGCCAAGTTATACCTGTAACAGTTGTTGAAGCAGGTCCATGCCAAGTTTCACAAATTAAAACTATTGAGAAAGACGGCTATAGCTCAGTTCAACTTGCATTTGTTGACACTAAAGAAAGCCGTATCACTAAAGCAGAAGCTGGTCACTTAAAGAAAGCTGGCATCGCTCCTAAGAAATATCTTAAAGAGTTTAAAATTTCTGCTGAAGGTTTAGCACTTGGTGCTGAAATCAAATGTGATGTATTTAAAGAGGGCGACAAAGTCGACGTTTCTGGTTTCACTAAAGGACATGGTTTCTCTGGTGTTATCAAAAGATGGAATGCACATCGTCAACCTATGACACACGGTGCAGGCCCTGTTCACAGATCACCTGGTTCACTTTCTGCTAACTCAGACCCATCTAGAGTATTTAAAAACAGAAAGCTACCTGGTCAATATGGTAATGAAAAAGTTACTATCCAAAATCTTGAGATTGCAAAAGTAGATGTAGAGAGAAACCTTCTTTTAGTTAAAGGTGCTTTACCTGGAGCTAAAGGTTCTGTTGTTACTATCTGCTCAGCAGTTAAGGCATAAGGTGGGAGGAGATAATAATGCAGACTAAAGTTATTAATGTTAAAGGCCAAGAAGTTGGAAAAATAAGTCTAAGTGATGAAGTTTTCAAAGCTCCTTACAATGAGGCACTTATTCATCAAGTTATCGTAGCTTACCTTGCTAACCAACGTCAAGGCACAAAGAGCACACTAACTAGAACTGAGGTTCGTGGTGGTGGTAGAAAACCTTGGAGACAAAAGGGTACTGGTAACGCTCGTCAAGGCTCAATCCGTGCTCCACAATGGATCAAGGGTGGTGTGGTATTTGCACCAAAGCCAAGAGACTTTTCTAAAAAAGTTAACAAACAAATGAAAAAAGGTGCATTCGTTAGTGCTATATCAACTTGTCTTGCTGAAAAATGCTTGATAGTTGTTGATAGTTTAGATTTCAGTGAACCTAAAACAAAAGCTATGGCTGAGATTTTAAAAGATCTTAACCTAACTAAGAGAACAACCATTGTTACTGCTGGCAATAATGAGAACGTTGTTAAATCTGCTGCGAACATTCCAAATGTTACAGTTACAACTGATGCATTACTTTGCACTTATGACATTGTTGTTTGCGATAAACTCCTTATCACTAAGGACGCTATTAAAAACATTGAGGAGGCATGCAAATAATGGTAGCACATGATATTATTGTTAGACCTATTTTATCTGAGAAAAGCTACGCTGACATTGCAAACAAGAAATACACTTTTGAAGTTGCAAAAAATGCTAACAAAACTCAAATAAGAACTGCTGTTGAAGAAATCTTCAAAGTAAAGGTTGAAAAAGTAAATGTTTCTAACGTTTACGGAAAAATTAAAAGACAAGGAAAGCACGAAGGACTTACTGGTTCATACAAAAAAGCTATTGTTCAACTTACAAGCGATAGCAAATCAATAGAGTTCTTTGATAGCTTATCTTAAGTAAGGAGGGGTAATAAATTATGGCATTAAAAAGATATAAGCCGACAACAGCTGGTCAAAGACAAAAGACCACTGCATCTTTTGAAGAAGTTACTTCAAAAGCCCCTGAAAAATCTCTACTAGTTTCTAAGAAGAAAACTGGTGGTAGAAACCATGCAGGTAGAATTACTGTACGCCACATCGGTGGTGGAAACCGTCAAAAATACCGTGTTATCGACTTTAAGCGCAACAAAGATGGTATCCCTGCAAAAGTTGCAAGCATTGAATACGATCCAAACCGTAGTGCATACATTGCTCTTTTAAACTATGTTGACGGCGAAAAGAGATACATTTTAGCTCCAGTAGGATTAAATGTTGGCGACACTGTAATGAGTGGTGCTAAAGCTGAAATCAAAGTTGGTAACACTTTGCCTCTAGACAACATTCCAGTAGGTTCAGTTGTTCACAACATTGAGTTCCACCCAGGTCGTGGTGGTCAAATTGCTAGAAGTGCAGGCATAAGTGCACAATACATGGCTAAAGAAGGTAGATATGCTACACTTCGTATGCCATCAGGTGAAATGAGAAAAGTTCTTATCACTTGTCGCGCGACAGTTGGTCAAGTTGGCAATGTTGAGCACGAAATTGTTTCGCTAGGTAAAGCTGGTAGAAAACGTCACATGGGCGTTAGACCAACAGTTCGTGGTTCTGTCATGAACCCAGTTGATCACCCTCATGGTGGTGGTGAAGGTAAATCACCAGTTGGTCATGCTGGTCCTATGACTCCTTGGGGTAAACCTGCTATGGGTTATAAGACTCGTAAGAAAAAGAATAAATCTAACAAGTTTATAGTTAAACGTGTTAATTAGGAGATAGAATATGAGTAGAAGTGTAAAAAAAGGTCCTTTTATAGCTGAAAGTCTTCTTAAGAAAATCAATGCTATGAATGAATCAAACGAAAAACATGTTATTAAAACATGGTCACGTGCTTCAACAATCATCCCTTCAATGGTAGGTCATACTATTGGTGTTTACGATGGTAGAAAGCATGTTCCTGTTTATATTACCTCTGAAATGGTTGGTTATAAACTTGGAGAATTCGCTCCAACACGTACTTTCAAAGGTCACAAGGGAGCTAAAACTACTAAGGGAGGAAAGAAATAATGGCAAAAAGAATGCGTGAAAAGTCTGCACTTAGAAAACAAAATGCAGATAAAAGAGCTAAAGCTATTGCAAGATTTGTTCGTATTTCTCCTTCTAAAGTAAGAATTATCTTAGACCAAGTTAGAGGCAAAAAGTATGAAGATGCTGTTGCTATTTTGAAGTTCATGCCTTCAACAGCTACTGAAGTTATCTTAAAAGTTGTAGAGAGTGCTGGTGCTAACGCTGAGAACAATCTTGGACTTAATAAGGCTGACTTAGTTATTGCTGAAGCTTACGCTGATGGTGGTCCAGTTTTAAAGAGATTCCAACCTGTAAGCAAGGGTAGAGCACATGCTATTAAAAAGCGTACTAGTCATATTACCGTCATTTTAGACGAGGCTAAGGCGTAGGAGGTCAGTATGGGACAAAAAGTTAATCCAATCGGAATGAGAGTTGGTGTTATAAAAGGTTGGGACAGCAAGTGGTATGCAAACAAAAAAGACTTTGCTGCTTACATTTTAGAAGACAATCAAATCCGTAAAGAAATTCAAAACAATTACAAAAACTGCAGTATTTCTAAAATTATCATCGAAAGAAATGCTGAAAACAAGGTTACTGTTTCACTTCACACTGCTAGACCTGGTATGGTTATTGGTCAAAAGGGTGCTGGCGTTGAAGCTATGAAAGCTAGACTTGAAAAACTTACTAAAAAATCTGTTAACGTTAATGTTGTAGAAATCAAAAATCCTGATTTCAATGCACAACTTGTTGCTGAAAGCATTGCTAATCAACTAGATCAACGTGTTGGTTTCCGTCGTGCAATGAAGCAAGCTTTATCTCGTTGCCAAAGAGCTGGCGTTAAGGGTATAAAGATTATGCTTAGCGGTCGTCTTGACGGTGCTGAAATTGCTAGATCAGAGTTCTATCAAGATGGTTCACTACCTCTTCAAACTCTAAGAGCTGACATTGATTATGGTTTTGCTGAGGCTCATGTTTCAGGTAAACTAGGCGTTAAAGTTTGGATTTACAAAGGCGAGGTTTTAGGTAAACGTAACCTAAACCAAACTAGAGGAGGAAACAATCATGTTGATGCCTAAGAGAGTTAAAAGAAGAAGAGTTCAACGTGGTAGAATGACTGGTAAAGCTACTCGTGGTAACCAAATTTGTCATGGACAATTCGGTATGGTTGCTTTAGAGCCATGTTGGATCACATCAAACCAAATCGAAGCTTCTCGTATTGCGATGACTCGTTATACTAAAAGAGGTGGTAAGGTTTGGATCAATATATTCCCTCACAAGCCAGTAACTAAGAAACCTGCTGAAACTCGTATGGGTTCTGGTAAAGGTTCTCCTGAGTACTGGGTAGCTGTTGTTAAACCAGGCAGAGTATTGTTTGAGATTGGCGGCGTTAAAGAGGAAATCGCACTTGAAGCACTTAGACTTGCAAGCCATAAGCTTCCTTGTAAAGTTAAACTTGTAAGAAAAGAAGATTTAGAGGCTCAAAACGAGCCAGTGCAAAAATCTGAGGAGGTTAAATAATGAAAGCTGAGAATTTTGCGTCAATGACTGATAAAGAGCTTACTAGCAAACTTGCTGACCTTAAAGCTGAACTTTTCAATTTGCGTTTTTCACATGCTACAGGCAATTTAACTAATCCTTTGGCTTTGCAAGTTTGTAAACGTGATATTGCAAAAGTTAAAACAATTATCCGTGAAAGAGAACTAGGTATTGCTAAATCTGCTCCGGTTGCTGAAAAAAGCCAACCAAAAAAAGTAGCTAAAAAGACTGGAGGAAAGGCATAGTATGGCAAAAGTTGAAAATACTCAAGAAGTAGTTGAGAGAAATTTAAGAAAAACTAGAATTGGTATTGTTGCATCTAACAAGATGGACAAAACAATAGTTGTTAAGGTGCACACTAAAGTTAAGCACCCAATTTACAAAAAAACGATGAATAAGACCACTTCATTTGTTGCTCACGATGAGAAAAATGAGTGCGACATCGGTGATACAGTCGAAATCGCTGAAACTAGACCTCTAAGCAAAAGCAAAAGATGGCGTTTAGTTAGAATCGTTGAAAAAGTTAAATAGGCCAAGGGGAGTAAAGTTATGATACAACCACAAACCATATTAAAAGTTGCAGATAACACTGGCGCTAAAGAAATTATGTGTATCCGTGTTCTAGGTGGCTCTCATAGAAAGAGTGGTAACATCGGCGATGTAATCATTGCTTCTGTTAAGTCTGCTATTCCTGGTGGTTCAGTAAAAAAAGGTGACGTTATCAAAGCCGTTATCGTTCGTTCTCACAAGGGAATTAGACGTAATGATGGTAGCCATATTAAATTTGATGACAACGCTGCTGTTATTATTGATAACCAAAAGCAACCTAAAGGTACTCGTATTTTTGGACCTATTGCGCGTGAGCTTCGTGATAAAGATTACATGAAAATTATTTCGCTTGCGCCTGAAGTTATTTAGGAGGAACACTTATGAACAATCTTAATGTTAAAACAGGTGATACCGTTGTTGTTATTACTGGTAAAGATGCTGGTAAACAAGCAAAGGTTTTAAAGACTTTCCCTTCTAAAAACCGCATCATCGTAGCTGGCGTAAACATGATTTCACGTCACCAAAAAGCTAGAAAGGCTCAAGAAAAGAGCTCAATCGTTAAAAAAGAAGGCACTATTGATGTTTCTAACGTTATGGTAGTATGCCCATCTTGTGGAAAGCCTACAAGAGTTAAGCACGCTACTGTTGATGGAAAGAAAGTTAGAGTTTGTAAATGTGGCTCAAGCCTAGACTCTAAAGTTAGCAAAGAAACTAAAAAAGTTAGTGCTAAAAAAGTAGATGCTGAAGCTAAAGCTGTTAAAGCTAGCGAAAAAGCTAAAGCTGAAAGCAAACCTGCAAAGAAAACTGCTGATAAAAAAGTCGTAGCTACAAGTGCTGTTAAAAATCAAGCAAGCAAAGTAGCATCAGCTAAATCATCTCAAAGAGGAGTGTAGTAAATGGTTAAAGCTAAATCAACTGGAATCAGATTAAAAGACAAATACCTTAGCGAAGTTGTTCCTGCACTTGTTGCTGAGTATGGTTATAAAAATATCAATGAAGTTCCAAAACTAGAAAAAATCACTCTAAACATGGGACTTGGCGACGTTAAAGACAATTCGAAGAGCTTTAACCTTGCTGTTGAAGAGCTTGCTGTTATTGCTGGTCAAAAACCAGTAGTTACAACTGCTAAAAAGAGTGTAGCAAACTTCAAAGTTAGACAAAACATGAAAATCGGTGCTAAAGTTACTTTACGTGGAAAGAGAATGTATGAGTTTATGGATAAGTTTGTTTCTATTGCTCTACCAAGAGTTCGTGACTTTAGAGGTCTTAACCCAAATTCATTTGACGGAAGAGGCAACTATGCTTACGGCGTTCACGAACAACTTATCTTCCCTGAAATTGTTTACGACAAGATTGAGAAGATTAGAGGTTTTGATATTTGCTTTGTTACTAGTGCTAAATCAGACAATGAGGCACGTACATTATTAAAACTTATGGGATTGCCTTTTAAGGCTTAACCCAAGGGGAGAAAATGAAATGGCAAAAAAATCAATGATAAACAAACAGCAAAAACCACAAAAATTTTCTACGCGTGAGTATACTAGATGCTCTATTTGTGGAAGACCACATGCTGTCTTGAGAAAATATGGTATCTGCCGTATTTGCTTTAGAGATTTAGCATACAAAGGTCAAATCCCTGGCGTTAAGAAATCAAGCTGGTAAGAAGGAGGAGAATAAATGGTTACAACTGATCCTATTGCAGATATGCTTACAAGAATTAGAAACGCTCAAGTAACAAAGAAAGAAAGCGTATCTTTTGAGGCTTCTCGCATGAAAAAAGATATTGCTCAAATTTTGTTAGATGAAGGATTTATCTCATCTTTCGAAGAAGTTAACGACGGGAAGTTTACTAATATTGTAATTAAATTCAAATATGGTCCTAAGGGAGAGAAAGTTATCACTGGATTAAAGAGAATTTCTAAGCCAGGTCTTAGAATTTATGCTGGTGCTAGCGACCTTCCTAAGGTTCTTGGTGGGCTTGGCATTGCCATTGTTTCAACATCTAAGGGTGTTATGACAGACAAAAATGCTAGAAAACTTGGTATTGGCGGCGAAGTGCTTGCCTATATCTGGTAAGGAGGGGTGTTATGAGTCGTATTGGTAGAGCTCCTATTGAGCTTGCAAATGGCGTTAACGTTGACCAAACTACTGAAGGTGTTGTTATTGTTTCAGGACCTAAAGGTACACTTCGTCAAGCTGTTGCTCCTTGCATCAAAATCGAAAAGGGCATGCATAATGATAAGCCTGCAATTATCTTAACTCGCGTTAACGAAGAGAAAGAAACTAAGGCTAAACATGGCTTGTATCGTGCACTTCTTGCCAACATGGTTAAAGGCGTAACTGATGGTTACAGCAAATCTTTAACTGTTGCAGGTGTTGGTTACAAACTTGCAATCAACGGAAATAAGCTTACAATGAACATTGGTTTCTCTCACCCAGTAAATGTTACTGTTCCAGAGGGACTAACTGTTACATTACCTACAGCAACTGAAATTCTTGTTTCTGGTATTAATAAAGAACAAGTTGGACAATTTGCTGCAGATATTAAAGCAATCAAACCAGTAGAGCCTTATCACGGTTATGGTATTCACTATACAAATGAAACTGTTCGCCGTAAAGAAATCAAAAAGGGCGCTAAGAAGAAATAGGGGAGGATAAGATGTTTAAGAAGGAAAATAAAAACCAAATCAGAAAAGCTAAACATGACCGTATTAGATTCTATCTAAGCGGAACAGCTGAAAAACCTAGACTAAATGTCTATCGTTCTACAACAAGTATTTACGCTCAAATTATTGATGACGTTGCTGGCAAAACTATTTGTGCTGCAAGTTCTAAAGATAAAGAATTAGCTGCAAAAATTGCTGGTAAAACTAAGCAAGAACAAGCTTTCATTGTAGGCGAAGCTATTGCTAAAAAGGCTAAAAAAGCTGGTATTAAAAATATTGTGTTTGACCGTGGTGGATATGTTTACACCGGACGCGTTCAGAAATTAGCTGAAGGTGCTAGGTCAGCAGGTCTTGAGTTTTAGGAGGAAATATGGCAGAAGAAATCATCACTGTGGTTACTGCTGAGGCTGAAGCCCCTGCAAACAAACCAAATGAAAAAATATTTTCAAAATCACAAGGTTCAAAAGGCCCTAAAACTAGACGTGATAATAAATCTAACGAAAAAGTAAACGACGGCATTGACAAGAAAATGGTTAACGTTAACCGTATTTCTAAAACTGTAAAAGGTGGCCGTAAAATGCGTTTCAACGCTATCGTAGTTGCTGGTGACAGAAACGGAAAAGTTGGCGTTGGAATGGGAAAGGCAACAGAAGTTACTTTAGCTATTGAAAAAGCTGGCGTTGATGCTAAGCGTCATATGGTAAAGATTGCCCTTGAAGGTACTACTATCCCTCACGACGTTGTTGGCGTATTTGAAACAACAAAAGTTATTTTGATGCCTGCTAAAGAAGGTAACGGTGTTATCGCCGGTGGTAAAGTTCGTGATGTTGTTGAACTTGCTGGTATCAAAGATATCACAGCTAAGCTTTATGGTTCAAATAACCCTGTTAACTGTGTTAAAGCAACTTTTGATGGCTTATTAAAGCTAAGAAGTGCAGAAAAAATCGCTAGTCTTCGTGGTAAGACTGTAGAAGAGATTAGATAGGAGGAAGGACAATGGCAGAAGAAAAGAAAACTACTAAAACAGCTACAGCTAAAACTGCATCAACAGCAAAAGCAACAGCTGCAAAAGCTCCTGCAAAAGCAGCTACTAAAACAACCGCTGCTAAGACAGCCGCTCCTAAAACTACAACAGCTAAGGCTGCAACTGCACCTAAAGCTGCTCCAAAAGCTGCAGCAAAAACTACTGTTAAAGTTGCTGCTCCAAAAGCAGAAGTTAAGGCAGAAGTAAAAACTGAAGCTAAGGTAGAAGTTAAAGCTCCATCTAAAAAGGTAGCTAAAACAAACAATGGTCCTAAGCTAAAAATCACTCTTGTAAAGAGTTCAAGCGGAAGACTAATCAAACAAAAAAGAACTCTAGAGGCACTAGGTCTTGGTAAACTTGGTAGCTCTAGTATAAAGCCAGACAACGCTCAAACACGCGGAATGATATTTGTTGTTAAACATTTAGTCGCTGTTGAGAGTGTGAAGGAGAACTAATATGAAACTACACGAAATGTCACCTGCTCCTAATTCTACAAGGTCTACAAAAAGACTTGGTCGTGGTATAGGTTCAGGCACTGGTAAAACAAGTGGTAAAGGTCATAAAGGTCAAAACGCTAGAAGTGGCGGTGGAGTTCGTCCAGGATTTGAAGGTGGTCAAATGCCTCTCATTCGTCAATTACCTAAACGTGGCTTTACAAATAACTGGAGAAAAGAATACACAACTATCAATGTTAGTGATCTTGAGAGATTTGATGCTAATACTGTAATCACTGCAGAAATGTTAAAGAGTAAAGGTGTTATTGCTAAAATTGCTCCTTATGGACTTAAAGTTTTAGGCAATGGCAACTTATCTAAGCCTTTAGTTGTTAAGGCAAACAAATTTACCCAAAGTGCTATTGATAAAATCAATAAAGCTGGCGGTTCTGTTGAGGTGAAATAATGTTCAAAACACTATCAAGTGCTTTAAAAAGTCGCGATATACGAAAGAAGATTTTAATAACTTTGTTATTGCTCCTTATCTATCGTCTAGGTTGTTATTTACCTATTCCTGGCTTAGAGCCATCTGCTTACGCGGGTGCTGTTTCTAGCGAGTCAGGAGCTGGTATTTTAACACTACTTAATGCAGTTACTGGTAGTGCACTTGCCAATGGTGCATTCTTTGCACTAGGTGTTACTCCATACATCAACGCTTCGATTATTATGCAACTTTTAACTGTTGGTATCCCAGCTCTTGAAAGACTATCTAAGCAGGGTGATGATGGTAAACAAAAAATTAACCTTATTACCAAGATTGTAGCACTAGTTTTGGCTATTGCTCAAGGTGTTGGTATCGTACTAGGTTTTGGTACAGACCTTCTTGCTCCAATATTTGGTGAAAACCTTATTTGGCTTACTGCAATCTTTGTTATAGTATTACTAATTGCTGGTACATGTTTCACAATGTGGATTGGTGACCGTATTACTGAACAAGGCGTAGGTAATGGATTATCTTTGATTATCTTTGTTGGTATCATTTCTACTTCAGGTCTTTCTCTTGCAAGCTCTGTTGGTAGCATTTTCAAAGGAAACTTAAATGCTCTTTGGGAGCTACTTGGATTTTTAGCTTTAGCCTTTGTTATCTTTGCACTAATTGTATTTGTAGACATGGCAGAGAGAAAAATCCCAGTACAATATGCAAAACAAGTTAAGGGTAGAAAAATGTATGGAGGTCAGTCTTCACACATTCCACTTAAAGTCAATGCGAGTGGTGTACTTCCAATTATCTTCGCAACAGCAATTATAACATTCCCAAATCTTATAATGCAGCTTTGCGGTGTAACAAGAGAAAGCGGTTGGTTCGCTAAATTCTATTACGATTATATCGGTGCTGGTGGAGTTATTTACAGCATATTAGTAGGTTTATTAATTCTATTCTTTGCATACTTCTATGCTCAAATTCAATTTAACCCAGCCGATGTAAGCTTGAATATTCAACAACAAGGTGGTTTTATTCCTGGTATTCGTCCTGGAAAACCAACTACTGAATATTTAACTAAGGTTACAAGAAGAATTACTTTGTTTGGTGCAATATTCCTAGCATTTATTGCTATTGTACCATCAATTATCTTCAGATATGTAGCAGGTGGTTCACTAGGACTTATAAATGCCTTTACGGCAACAGGTATGTTGATCGTTGTTAGTGTTGCGATTGAGTTTAATACTCAACTTGAAGCACAATTAATGATGAAAAGACATAAAAACATCTTATAATTCACAGGGGTGTATATGAAATTAGTATTGATTGGAGCTCCAGGCAGTGGTAAAGGTACTTTAGCAGGTAAACTTGTTAAAGCCCTTAACATTCCAGCAATATCGACTGGAGATTTGCTAAGAGAATCTATTAAAGCTGGAACCGAGATTGGACTTGAAGCTAAAAAGCTTATGGATAAAGGTATTTTGGTTTCTACTGAAATTATCTTTGAAATGCTTAAGGAAAGACTAAAAAAAGATGATACTAAAAATGGTTACATTTTAGACGGCTTTCCAAGAACAATAGATCAAGCACAGCTTTTAGACGATTATGTAAAGTTGGATTTATGCTTGTATCTAAATGTTGATAAAGATAAAATTGTTCAAAGACTAACTGGCAGAAGAACATGTAAAAACTGCGGAGCTTCTTATAATACTGAACTTCATAGTAATGACAAATGTGATTGTGGTGGAGAGTTGTTTATCAGAGAAGATGATAAACCCGAGGTTGTTGCTCATAGATTTGATGTTTATTCAAATCAAACTGCTCCACTTATTGACTTTTATAAAAATAAAGGTATACTTAAAGTAGTGATGGGACAAGAAAATCCTGAAGATACTTTTAAGAAAGCAATGGAGCTTTTAAAATGATAACGATTAAAACTCCACGAGAAATAGAAAAAATGCGTGAGGCTGGCAAGATTGTTGCAGAGGTTTTAGAGCTTATTGAAAAATATGTAAAACCTGGTGTATCAACAGCCGAGCTAGACAAAATCGCACATGACTATATAATAAGCCGAGGTGCAAGACCGTCGTTTTTGCACTATCAAGGTTTTCCGGCTTCAATCTGTGCATCAGTAGATGATGTGGTTGTTCATGGAATTCCAAGCAAGTCCCAAATTCTTCGTGAGGGACAGATAATTGGTATTGACGTGGGTGCTGTTAAAAATGGCTTTCATGGCGATGCTGCTAGAACATTCTTAGTTGGGAATGTTAGCGAAGAAAAGAAAAAATTAGTTGAAGTAACAAGAGAATGCTTCTTTGAAGCTATCAAAGGCTTAAAAGAAGGAAGTCGTCTTGGCGACATTGGTGCACGTGTTCAGCACCATGCCGAAAAGCACGGATACTCAGTTGTTCGAGTAATGGTTGGTCACGGGATTGGCAGAAACATGCATGAAGCCCCAGATGTACCAAACTACGGAACTGAGGGTACGGGAATTAAGCTAAAAGCAGGTATGACTATTGCTATTGAACCGATGATCAACATGGGCAGATACGAACTTAAGCTTAATGGTTGGGACGCTAGAACTATTGACTCAATGCCAAGCGCCCACTACGAGAACACTATCTTAATATGCTCAGACGGTGTTGAGATTTTAACAAAAATATAATGGAGAAATTGAGTTTTGAGTAAAGATGATGTAATTGTTACAGAAGGCACTGTAGTAGAGGCTATGCCTGGTGCAACTTTCAAAGTGCAAATTGCGGGCGGTCACATAGTTACGGCATATCTTTCAGGAAAGTTATGGAAGAATTTTATCCATATTTATGAAGGAGACACTGTTAAACTAGAAATGAGTCCATACGATTTAAGTAAGGGCAGAATTATTTGGAGAAGTAAATAAAAATATACTTTAAGGAGATAAGAAAATGAAAGTTAGAGCAAGTGTTAAGCCAATCTGCGAAAACTGCAAAGTTATCAAGAGAGAAGGCAAAGTTAGAGTTATCTGCAGTAAGAACCCTAAACACAAACAAGTTCAGGGCTAATAACTTTGAAAATAACAGCTATAGAGGCGGCATAGAGAAATCTACTTTATAGCGAATATATAAATTGAGCAACGCTCACAAAAAATTTACAAAAAAATTATAAGTATCTTTTGGAGGATAAAGATGGCACGTATTGCTGGTGTGGATTTACCAAATG
>CATKXA010000012.1 GCA_949840475.1 uncultured Thermoanaerobacterales bacterium
TCGTTTTTCATGTATTCTCCATTATTTGTTTAATTAGAAGTAGCAAACAAATTTACTACTTTTAGTATGATACTAACTCTATATTTTAAATCAGATAGCTACTAGCCACTAAGTTAATCGATAGTTAGCACAATACCACTTGCACCAAAATCTCCGATATTGGTTTTAATAGATATATTTCCAAGCAAGTCTAGACCTTGAATTAAAATGTTTCCACATTCAGTAGAAAGTTTTTCTTTAGTCATGTCTGAGCCTTTTGGGAATATAAATTTGATAAATAAGTTGATTAGAATTTCACTGTCCTTTGTTGTTCTGCCGTTGACAGCAATATTTCCATTGTTTACAACCCACTTGCCCTCATCTGTCTTTTCAATGCTGTAATTTACTGTCAAATATAGAGTATCTGGTATAATCATGTTAAGCAAGAAAAGTGGAGTATCCATTTCAACAGCCATTTGACTACGAACAGCTGTTGTATCAAACTTGAAAGTGAAAGATACATCTGCCCTGTTTTCAGCATAAACAGGCTCATCGCTACTGCCCTCTTCATTTATAACCTCAGGCTTGATTATAAGCTCTAATATGCTTATGCTCATTGTGTCAATAAACTTTATGTCTGGAAGCTTACTAGCAAGCACGCCAGTTTCTAGCATTTGGTCAAGTAGTGATGCAATATGCCTGTCACTAAACTCATACTGACCAGCGTTTAACATGCTTGCATCAAAGCCACTAGCGATTTTGTCATAGTCAATTTCAGTACCATTGTTTTTTGTTGGGAAGCCCGCAGATATAAGTTTTTTAACTGCACGCTCTTGCTCAATTTTTGTAAAGCCATTAGTAATCATGTCTTTCTCGTCAGGAGAGTTGTATAGCGTTTTCATCATGGCAACAAGGTCATGCATGTTCTCAATTCCATATTCTTTAAAATACTTAGGAACAACCAATCTATCGATTGTTAAATAGCCACCAAAAACTATAGCAACTATAACGCATAGTGCTATAAATAACCTTAGAAAAAATATACTTTTTTTGTTTTGCCTTTTTGTCATAAATTACCTAGTTAATAATGTTGTCGTGAATAAGCCCTCTTAAAAGTAAAAACAAGCATACGCCAGCAATAACTAAAAATAGTAAAAACTTTATAATACTAAATCTTCTTCTACCAAATAGTTTCATAGCGATACTTCCTTTGTTTAAGTATATATACTTAAAGTTAACGTGTCAACAAATTGCTTGGCTGATAGCAAATTTTAACTACCTTTTTAGTATTTCCCGTAACTTTAACTTTATCACTAATATTCATATTTGCGACAACCAAAATCTCATTTTCAATAGCTAAAACTGGCACAAAATCTCTGAGTCTTCGTTGTACTTTTTGGTCTGTAAAGTAATCAGCTAATGATTTAGTTCCAGACTTGTACTTTTTAAAAATGTCGCCATTTTTCTTAAATCTCCAAACCGCACCTTGAACAAAATTGTAGTCAACATAGTGGTTCCCGTCTTTAAAATCTACACTGTCCACAGGAACAGTTTTCGCAGATATTTTGCCAAACGGCTCAAAATTTAAGGTTTTTAACGCAAATTTTTGTTCACTTTGCGTTTTTTTGGTTTGTTCATCTATCTCAATAAATACCCCATCATAGACTTTGTATGCACAAACATTATGTGGTAAATGCAGAATGCTACCGCTTCTTTGAAAGCTAAGCTCTAGTACACTTTGCATGTGTTTTTTTTCTATATCTGCATAAATACCAAGCATTTCAAAAGCTCTTTTAATAAGCCTAAAAGACAACGCTTTATGCAAATGACAAAAATTAGTTTTGAGCAAAACGCCTCCATCTTGCATCAATAAATATTCCTTTGGTAGTAGTGAGTTTATAAAGTTAGCATCTTCACTACAACTTTCAGCAAAGCTACATATTGAACGAACCACTTTTGGATATACTTGCTTTAAAGCAACTAAAACATTGTTCCTTATATAGTTTCTATGGTATTTGTTGTCAAGATTACTACTATCTAAAATATAGTCTATTTGATTGCTAGCTAAGTATTTTAGAATGTCTTCCCTTTCAACGTGAAGCAAAGGTCTATATATGTTGCCATTAACTTTTTTTATACCACTCGCTCCATTAATCGACGCACCTCTCGCAATGTGCATAAGCACTGTTTCTGCTTGGTCGCTGGCGTTATGTGCAACAAAGATTTTTCCATTTTTTACTATTTCATTAAAGCACTTATACCTCAAATTTCTTGCTGCTTCCTCAATGGTAAAGCAATTCTCTTTTGCGTAATTAATAGCGTCAACTTTTTTCACTATCAAATTAATTCCAAGTTTTCTTGCAGAAGCCTCAACAAACTTTTGGTCCCTATCAGCTTCTGTTTCTCTAATGCCATGATTTACATGCACAGCAGTTAGGTTAAAGTTCAAATGATTTTTAAGCGATACAAGCAAATGAAGCAAACACATAGAGTCTGCTCCCCCGCTAACACCTATAATTACATTATCATTTTCATTAATATACTCTTCAAGCAAATTGTAGCTTAGTTTCATAAGTTACCCCTCTCAAGCATATTATAAACACTTTTTACTAAATTAGCAAGCAGAGATTTTTATTGTAATTATAGTCATGTCATCTTTATGTTCTCTACACCTACTCTCAGCCTCTTCTAAAAGGCTTGTGGCTAGCATTTGAACATTTGCATGCCTTTCATTATTAACAAAGTTACAAAAGTCTTCCTGGCTGTCAAATACGTCTACGACCCCGTCAGAAGCAAGCACAATTACATCTTGGCTTTTTAGCACAACTTTTTGCACTGTCGGCTTTGTTAAACTAACAATACCAAGTGGCAGACTATTGCATGAAATAATACTAGAAGTGTTGGCACTTTTAACTACACTTATTGACGAACCAATCTTTATAAAGTCAGCAGTCGCACTAGAGAGATCAACAACAAGTGCATCAAGCGTTGTAAAAATGTCCTCATTCGACGGAAGCAAAATTTTATTGACGCTAGATATTATTGTTTGGCTAGAAAACCCAGCCTTATAAAAGTTTTCAATGAGCGACAACGCCACTGTTGATATTTGATTAGCTCTCTTTCCATGCCCCATGCCGTCTGCTAGAGCGAACAACATCTTTGTCTGACTGATTTTAGTAAAAGTGTAAGTATCGCCAGAAACATCTGCCTTACTGCTACTAGCAAAACCAATGGTTGCTTTATACCTAGGTGCTGGCTGAAAACAAAGTATACTCCAACCGGAAAGTGGCGACATTCTTCTTTCGCTAGCCACAAAGTCTAGCCTAAATACCTCATGCAAGCAATTAGATATAAGTGGATTTGTAACATCGCAGTTACGTATAGCAATAATCACCTCTACAACGCCGTTTTCGCCCTCTAATACCTTTATTTCATTTGCAACAATGTTGTTTAGCGTAAGCTCATCAAGTAGCTCTTTAGATTTCAAATTGTTGATTTTTTGTGCACTTTGGCAAGAGCTACTAAGCTCAGTAAATATGTCTGCTGTGCCCCCTAGTTGCTCAGCTATAAGCATCTTACCTTGGTCCTCATTTTTCAATGTCTTTTCATACTCAAAATAACTTGTTAATGAGTTGTTGACCTCGCTAATCATTGCATTTAAACTTACACATGTCGTGGTTAGAAGATTATTTGCATCGAGCATAGATACCTTGTCTTTTTGCATGCCAAATTCAAACAATCTTGTGACCGCATTCTTAATAGCCTCATTTTGTAAGCAGTTGTTATATTGCGGACATTTTGAGCAGTGCCTTTTAATTAGCTCTTCGCTTAATGCAAGTGATGCTTCAGCCCTTGTCAATTCTCCAACGCTCAAGTTTCTGTATGCCACTTGCATCTGCTTAAACAGCTCAGAAAGTTTAACTAGCTTATTTGTTAAAATATCCTTTCTTCCGCTCACTAAAAAGTCATCAGTTAGCGAGCCGTCATACCTAAATGAAAAACCTTTTAAATAAGCAAAAAATTTGGTTGGTATACTCATATATATAATCGCCACAACAAGCAAAACTATTAGACTTTGGTAAGAATAATAAGCGTAGGCATTTAAAAACATGCCCATACACAAGTCCGCAAGTATTATTGCGATTGGTGCCAAAAATCTCTTTTTTATAGTGATGCACGAAGTCACTAGTCCGTAAGCCACATACACAGCAATGGGCGTTACACTGCCAAAGTATAACGCACAACCAAGACCAGCAAGTGCACTTATATATATGCTAGTATGACCGGACAATACACTTGACGTACATAAGATAACAAGCATAACAATCCCACTTGTTATGTTGGCGTCAAAAATATATAACCCACTAAGACCACTAAATAACGCTATTATAAATATCCCAAGACAAATATTTTCATCAAGAGTGAGCCTGCTTTGTATGCCCCTGTTTAAAAGTGCCCCAAGCGACGAGTAGCAGATATAAATAAACATCATGCCAATAACAAGCGACAGTGTAGTCGCAAATATGGCTTGCATTGAACTTATGTTGTAATATATGTATCCCGCTTGACTTAAGCACGCAAAAATTAATGTGCATGTTAAATTGATAGGCTTTTTTAATATTTTAAATATCAAGAACAACAGAATTAAAACTGAAATTGTTGAGATAGCAATAACAAAACCAGATAAGCTAATGTTGAATATAAAATAAGTCACAAAGTGCATTATCGCTAAAATAAAAGCATTTTTTCTTAATAGCACCAAAGCAAATGCCAAACTAAAGCCAAAAGGTGCAATAGTTGAAACTATGCTTGCTCTGTTAAATATCAATAACGAAAGGAATATCACACAGTAGATGATAATCTCTTTTTTGTACTTTGCAAAAAAATTAGACTTATATGCCATACAAAAACTATAACATAATTACTATCGCCAAGCACAAAACATTCAATGCCCTCTTGTGCGTTTTATTGTCAAAAAACAGCGATAAAAGTTGGCAGCCGCATACCTATCCAAATCATAGCCCCACGGGCTTCTTCATATCATCATTTCTTCATGGCTTATATCGTAAGCCTCTTAATTTTTATAGGCTCCCAGTTAAACCACTGCATTTTTATAGGCTCCCAGTCGGGGGAGCTGTCAGCGGGAGCTGACTGAGGGGGGGCTAAGATAACGCGTAAATAATGAAGTGACTAAAGATGTAATGCTCGGTACTCTATAACTTTAGTCGTTATACAACAAAAAAGACAGCATTTAAGCTGTCTTTTTAAGCCTCAACCTCAGTAACTACTAAATTACGTATATAAGCTTTAGCATTTTCATTTATATCATATTGACCATCTTTATCCAAAAGTTGAATAGCTAATGCATCTCCGGGTTCCAATGTGATAGTAAAAGTTTTGAATGTTATAGTATTATTTTTCTCTGTAATATGTTCAGTTATAACTGGATCCGTACTTCCCTCTGGCATATGACCACTCACAATGTTTAAACTAGCCAAACCGTCATTAAAGTATTCAAATGTAATAGTTACCTTTTTTTGTGTTGTTGTCCAAATATAAAACTGATTGCTTGAATCTACCAAAATCGTATTCTCGTCAACATATTTTTGACCAGTATACGCCAACAGAAGTTTCTCATTGCATGACTTGCATGTGAATTCTGATAAACCCAAAGATATATCCGCATCATGGTCGATTACTATATCAGCTTCAATAGTTTTATTACATCTTGTGCATGTGCCATGTTTATGACCAGGCTCTGTGCATGATACTGCCTCTTGTGTTACAGTCCAAGTTTCTACATTATGCATAAGCATTGGCAATGTTTCAGTAACTGTTTTGCCAGTTAATAAGTCAACTCCTTGACGCTCGCCAGTTTCCGTACAAGTTGGCTCAACTGTTTCAGTCCATTTTGTAAGTTTTAGATTTCGTATCTTAACGCCGCTGCTACTATCTTCGCTAGGCCAATTAGTAAATCCAAAAGAAGCAACCTCGCCGGCTTTTAATGTTACAGAGCTTTTAATATATCTAGTTGAAGTGGTGTTATCCTCAAATAAATCTGTAGAAGCCTCATTAATGTCTGCCTTTGCAAGAAAAAAACTACAATTACCCTGTGTTGTTAAAAAATACTCAAAATCTATCGTTAAATCGGTAAAGGCAAATATAAACAATCCCGTGGTATTAGATTCCTTATTGCAAGATGTTTCGAAGCCGTCTTTTGTTATATCAAAGCCCGGCAAGCCTGCCACATCTCCATTTATAATAGCATAATCAAGCTTTTCACCACAATTCAAACAGGTTCCGTCGCCATTTGCTTTAATTTCAACCTTATGACCAACTGCTGGTGCAACAATTTCAATTCTGCCACAAATATCGCAATCAATATGGCTAACACCATCTATTTCGCAGCCAACAGGAGTATCCACCACAGGAGTAGTCCCATGCACCGTCTGACAATACTCAGCTAGACTTACCCCATAATGCGTTTCCAGCTTAGTCGAAGAATTGTAATTCCAATTTGTTCCCCAACCTGAAGGGATTTCAGACTCAGAGTACTGGCAATATATTTCAACACTACTATTTGTATACCTAAATGGCGGTGAATTCATTGATTTTATTGATTTAGATAAATAAATAGTTTGTAGACTTGTACATCCACTAAAGGCTTCTGAACCATACCAATTTTCAATACCTGTGACACCTAAAATAATTATTTCTTTTAAGTTAGAGCAATTTCTAAAAGCTCCTCCAAGGCTCTTAATATTTTCTTTAAGTACAACCCTCTCAAGCCCTGTACAGCCATCAAAAGCATCGCCACTAATACCAGTAAAGCTATCTAAAAATATAGTATTTTTACAGCCGGAAACAATTTGATTGGTTTGTGAATTTACAATAGCATTACAATTTTCTCTACTATCGTAATAAGGGTTCTCTTCTGAAACAATAATCTTTTCAAGTGCAGAACATCCTGCAAATGTATTGAAATATTCGTCTATATACGAAACATTCTTGCCGATATATACCTTAGTTAGGGCTTTACAATTTTGGAAACTATGTCTATTATCTATACGCTCAACATTATCCGGAATAATCAATTCTGTCAAAGCGGTAGACGCGAAGGCTAAACCATCAATCTTTTTTATATTCTCACCTAATACAATTTCAGATAAATTAGAACAGTCTCTAAACAGACCATAAGGTATATTGCAATTTTGCAAACAGATTGCTTTAGTTATAGATTTGCAATCAGCAAAAACACCGCTACCTAATTCAGTTATGCTTGCTGGTATTGTTATTTCACCAGTAATCCCTGTGCTGGAAAAAGCAGATGAATCCAGTTTTTTTATTCCATTACCAATCACAATGCTGGTTAAACTTGAAGTCTCATAGAATGCACTACTACCAATAGTTGTTAAGCTATTAGGAAATGTAACTGTTTGAATAGCTGATTTTTGAAAAGCATAATTACTAATTGTTGTTAGTCCTTCATTGAATGTAACATTTGCGAGGTTAGAACATTCACTAAAAGCATATTGACCAATTTCAGTTACGCTTGACGGAATGTTGATGTTTGTTAGGTGTGTATTTTTATTGAATGCAGAATTGCCAATCTTTGTTACACTTTCTGGAATTACCGTTGTCTTTATGCCAAAAACCAAAGTATTTGTTTGTGTATCAATAATTGCATTGCAATTATCTCTACTATCATATTTAGGGTGTTTAGCTGAGACTTCTAATTTTTCGAGATTTACACAACCCCAAAATACAAATGGTTTATAATAAATACTCGTGTCAACAAACCCATCAACTAGTGTTTCTCTAATATAAAAACTTTTTAAATTTTTTATATCTTTCAATCCAGAACTATTAAACCTTACAATAGTAGTTGGGTAAGTTATTGTTTTTACATATGTATTATCATATGAAATGGAATTGTTATACCAATAATCAATTCCTAAAGAATCAACCTTTTTTCCATTATACATACGCGGAACTACCACATTTTCAACCGTGGTTCCTTGATAACCATCTCTATTGATTTTAAATGTATAAGTATCAGTTGCTGAATTTAACGAAAAATATGTTGAGCTAACCGTTGCAGTTTTAGTATACAAATTAGCAACCTCAATGTCATTCTCATTGCGGACGCTTTCCATTTCTTTATTCATTTGAGCAACAGCGAAGACTCTTGCATTTGTATCAACACCGAGTTTAAGCTCATCATCAACAAAGTAGCCACAACATTGCTCGTCAGTTAGTGGCAAACCGAAATCTGTAAGTTTAGTTTCAAGATTAGTAATATCAGTACTAGTCAAATTACCGTCAACAAAAATGTTTAGCTCAACCTCGTAAGCTCTATAAAAGTTATTATCAACTACAGCATCGCCAGTTATGTTTAAAACAGCACCCTCTTCCAAGAAAATTCCTGGTACATGCTGTGCACTATTACCCTCAATTCTTCCGCCTTCAATATTACATATACCACCGGCTTCAACATAGATAGCACCACCATAAAGCGCTTGGTTACCAGTGATAGTACCGCCTTTCATTGTAAAGGTTGCACCGCTAGACACATATACAGCTCCGCCATATCTACGGCTTTTGCCTTGCATGACGCCACCCTCAAAAACGCTTTCTTGGTTATGATCTAGAAAAATAACACCACCCTTAAGTGATTTATCAGCAGTAGACGCACCTGTTTGGATAGCAGCTTCAGCTGGTTTTCCACCATTAGCTTTTAAACCAAGTCCCAAACATAATCCAAGCATAGCTATTGCTACGCAAAAAACTGGTAAGATTATTGCTAATATTCTATTACTTTTTTTCATACTATCCTTCTCTTATGTTTTGCTTTTTTATAAGTTTTTATTATATTTATTAATATATTTATAAAAGCCCCGCATTTTGAGCAAATTTATACACATAAATATTACTATTTTGTGCGAGTCGATGTCAAACTTTTTAGGCTCCAACAAGGATTATATTTTAAATATTTTTCAATCCAAAAATAAAAAAATCGCCCTATCACAAGTGCTCTTTAAACCTCTTTATCCCCTCGTTTATCATTTACTCGGTTTATCGCTTACCCGTTATCTTAGATCGCCTCAGTCTCGGCGTCGCCTAGCCAGCTCCTAGGGCTGGGAGCTAGAGGTGTGGCTATACTTTATTTATTTGTTTTATCGTTTGACCGTTTTTGCAAGTGGGTTAGTTGATACTTATAGCAAGGCTCGAATGAAAAATGCGGGCACGGGGTTTATTTTAATAAATCCCTGTCCGCATTTTTTGTTCAGTTAACGCAGTTAGAAGTGTCAAACAATTCGCTTGCTATAGCGGGTTAGTTGGCGTTCTTGTGCTAGGCTCATAAAAAAATCCACGCTGGAGTTTTCGTCAGAACTCATGCCTTTTTAGCTCATTTTGCTTCTCGCAAAAGTTCGCTTTTCTTTTGCAAGGTTCTTCCTTTCCCAAAAACAAAAGGTACCCTTTTTTTTTGGGTACCATTATTTTATATGACTGTGTGGATTTTTTATAGAAACAACGCCATTTGTTTAATGTGCTAGAGCGGGTTATTTGATGCTTATAACAAGGCTCGAATAAAAAAACACGGCACGGGGTATATTTTCATATTCCCCTGTCGTGTTTTTTGTTCAGTTAACACAGTTAGAAGCGTCAAATAACCCGCTCTAGTTGTTTTTGTAAGGCAACAAAGCCATAACCCTCGCCCTCTTTATAGCGTTAGTTAGCTCTCTTTGGTGCTTAGCACAAACGCCAGTTGTGCGTCTTGGTATGATTTTGCCTTTTTCTGTCATGTATTTTCTAAGACGAGCAACATCTTTATAATCGATAGCTTCAATCTTATCAGAACAAAAAGCACATACTTTCTTAGGGCTCTTTCTAACCTTTTTAGGGTTCTTATCATCATAAGAAGCATTGTTGTTTTTAACTTGCTTTTTCATGTTTTTCTCCTTTAAAAATTCTTCGCTGCGAAAAAAATTCGCTTTAATTTAACTGATTAGAAAGGAAGATTTCCGTCGTCAATAGGCTCGAACTTAGAAACAACATCTTTGCTGTCTTTCTTTCCTCCTACTGGTTTTTCTCCCTCATCATCACCCTCGCCATTAAAATTTTGACGAGATGCTAAAAATTCAACATCGTCAGCAACAATTTCAGTCATATATCTGCGAGTGCCATCTTGACCCTCATATGACCTAGTTTGAATGCTACCACAAATAGCAGCTTTGCTACCTTTTTTCAAATATTTGTAGCAGTTGTCAGCAAGACCTCTCCATACAATGATAGGAAGAAAATCTGCTTCTCTTTCGCCGTCACTACCAGCAAAACGTCTAGGAACTGCAATAGTGAATTTGCAAAGTGAAACACCATTGTTTGTTGTTGTTAATTCTGGATCTTTAGCAAGATTACCAATAATCATAACCTTATTCATAATTTAAACCTCTTTTATTTAACTTTTGCAATTATCATTTGGCGAACAATACCATCAGTGATAAGCATTTGACGATCTAGACTAACGATAGCAGTTTCAGGTGCTTCAAAGTTTGCAAGAACGTAGAAACCTTCATTTTTGTAGTTAATAGGATAAGCAAATTTGCGAACGCCCCATTTCTCTACTTGCACATTTTTGCCACCATTACGCTCGATCATGCCTTGAACTTTAGAAATCAATTCTTCTTTGTTTTCATCGCTAAGGCCAGCTTCAATGATATACAACATTTCATATGCCTTCATAATTATTTAACCTCCTTTTGGACTCATTCGGTCTTAAAATAAATTTAAGACAAGGAACTATGTCTTTAGTATAACAAACAACTTTAAATTTTGCAAGCATACTTTTAAATTTTACAAAATTTCGCCAAAAGTTTGTTCAGCATCAAAACATATTGTTGACAAACGCAATATATATATTATAATAAAATATAGTATTTATATTATATTCATTATTATCAGGAGCAAAAATGACTCAAAAAAATAGTAGTAAACAAGTAAAAATTGAAGACGTCATCAGTCAAAAACCAAAAACTGAAGAAGTTAAATACCCTAGCGTTTTGGGCGACACTAATAAAGCTAAAGTTTCTAAGACTACCAAACAACCAAAAAGTAAGACAGCAAATCCTGCTGCCAAAGTTTCTGATAATAAAAAAACAGAAAAAACACCAAAGGCATTGAAGCCAGAAAATACAAATGAACCTGAGGTAGTAGTAAAAGAAAAACCAGAAGCTTCTTCAAAGCGAAAAAATAAAAAGGAAGAAGAAAAACCTAATAAAATAAATAAACTTAAAAATAAACTCTTTGGCAAAAAAGAACCAGAGCCAGTTAAACCAGTTAGAGTCAAACGTGTAAAAACAGACTATAATTTTGGGCTTACCGCAGACCAAGTCAAAGAAAGAGTAGTTAAAGGTCAAACAAACGAAACTCCAAACCAAAGTGTTAAAACATACAAAAAAATATTCTTTGAAAACATCTTTACGTTCTTTAACATTCTATGTTTAGCAGTAGCAATCAGCCTTATTTGCGTTGGTGCATGGAGCAACTGCTTGTTTATGGCTATCATTATCATCAATACAGCCATTGGTATCATTCAAGAGATTAAAGCTAAAAAGACCATTGAAAAATTGTCACTACTAACCGCTCCTGCTGTAAAAGTTATGCGTGACGGCGTTGAAAACACTATCACAATGAGCGAAGTAGTTATTGACGACATTCTCATACTATCTAACGGCAAACAAATAGTTGCAGATAGTAGCGTTGTAGAGGGCACTATTGAAGTTAACGAAAGTATGCTAACAGGTGAAAGCTTGCCTATCAAGAAAAAAGTTGGCGACACTATTTATGCTGGTTCGTTCGTCGTTAGCGGAAATTGTAGAGCTAGGGTTGAAAAGGTTGGTAAAAACACTTACATTCAACAACTAGCAGCAAAAGCAAAACAATATAAGCGTCCAAGAAGTGAACTATTTAATTCGCTTAAACTCATTATCAAAGTTATAGGTATTATAATCATTCCTCTCGCTATTCTTACCTATTTGAACAACTATGTATCAACAAAAAGTATATCTGACACTATCATTTATACAGCAGGATCAATAATCGGCATGATACCGTCTGGAATGTTTTTGTTAAGCTCTGTAGCCCTAACCGTTTCAGTTATTAAGCTCGCTAGACGTAAAGCACTTGTGCAAGACTTGTACTGCGTAGAGATGCTTGCAAGGGTTAATGTCCTTTGTCTTGATAAAACAGGAACTATCACTGATGGTACTATGAAGGTTTATAACTGTTTGCAGCTAAACAACACTCCATATACTTTAAAAAGAATAATGGGTTCGATGTTGTCTGCACTTGCCGACAATAACCAAACTAGCCAAGCACTAATTAATTACTTTGGCTATAACAAAGAATTAAAGCCAGTTTCAACTGTTCCTTTCTCAAGTTCAAGAAAACTCTCTGCTGTCACTTTTGAAAACGCTGGAACTTATATAATGGGTGCTCCAGAGTTCGTAATACCAAACTGCAGCGACGAGAAGATAAACAACATGGTCGAACAGTATGCAAAAGATGGTTACAGAGTACTGCTACTTGCCTACTCTTCATCTGCAATCGTTAAGGATAACCCACCTTCAAATAGAACACCAGTTGCATTGTTGATTTTAGAGGACAGAATTCGTGACGACGCTATTTCAACCATTTCTTGGTTCAAAAATAATGGCGTAAAAGTAAAAATTATCTCAGGCGACAACCCACTAACTGTTGCAGAAATTGCAAAGCGTGTAGGCGTCGAAAATACTGAATCGTTTATTAACCTAGAAGGACTAAACGAAAAACAAGTAATAGCTGCTGCAAACAAGTATACTGTCTTTGGTAGAGTTACACCTGAGCAAAAAGCAATATTGATCAAAGCACTCAAAGCTGCTGGAAACACTGTTGCAATGACTGGCGATGGCGTTAACGATATCCTTGCATTAAAAGAGGCAGACTGCTCTATTGCAATGGCAAGTGGTAGTGAAGCTGTTAGAAGCGTATCGCACATGGTGCTTTTAAACTCAGACTTTGGTAGCATGCCTGAAACAGTGCTTGAGGGCCGTAGAGTTATTAATAACGTTCAAAAGTCTTCATCACTATTCTTCATGAAAACAATATTTACTATTGTGTTTACAATTATTTGTTTAATCATTCAGGAAAAATATCCACTCAACACTCTGCAAATGCTACTAATGGAAACCTTTGTAATAGGTATACCGTCATTCTTCTTAGCGTTCTTGCCAAATGACAAACCAGTTACTGGTAAGTTCATATATAACTTAATTAGAAATGCCTTGCCTGGTGCAATCACACTAATTCTTAATATTTCAGCAGTATTCCTATTTGTATTCTTAACATCTGGACCATTATCTGAGCACGAACTACTTTTAAGTACTATGTGTACAATCACTTTAACCTTTACAGGACTTGGCCTACTAATGAGACTATGCAAACCTTGGACAGCTCTAACCTCAATATTGTACGTAGCAATGGTTGTGTGTTGCTGTTTGGGTGTAATATTCTTCCCTGAGTTTTTAAAACTCGGAACAACCGACTTAACACAAAAATTGTTTATAATAATTCTATCAATTATCTCCCCTACTCTTATCAATATTATATATAAACTTTTTGAAAAGATTAGATTATAAAAAAAGCTCCTTTTTAGGAGCTTTTTTTAATTGATAGTTTTTATTCTAACATTAACTTTTATATCACAATACTCTAAATAATTTTCGCCATACTCATTATAAAAATCTTTCCATTCATCAGTCTTAGTCTGATAAGCAAGTTCGGCTATATCAAAAATATCAACATTGTCACTCTTGGTCTTATCAAATGCCTGCTGAATATTTTGAGTAATCGTGCTTTGAACGTTTTTCTTTATTAGGTCAAGAACAGCATCTTCTTGCCTGTTATAAATTTCTAGGTTTGGTTGGTCTTTATTCAATATCTCAATGATCTGCATATCTTTTATTGTGATATCAAACATCAATACAGGCTTACCATTTTTGAATTTGATGCTTTTCTTGGTGACTTTATTGTTATACCTCAAGGTTATAACAGCATCAGTCAAAATTTCGCCAGTGACATTTTCAATCTTGAGGTCGCCATTGCTTGAATATTTGTCCGCCAACATCACTCCAAGTATTTGCTTTTGCTCAGTCAACTTATTAACATACTTGCCTTGCTTAAAATAGTAAATATCATTTAAATACTTAATTCTAGCTGATTGCGGAGCTTGACCCCCTTGACCGCCTTGACCAGAACCAGAACCTTGACTGCCACCAGAGCCTGACGAGCTGTTTGAGCTACCATTTGATGAGCCACCAGGGGAAGAACTTGACTGGTCGCCTGTCTGCGTTCCGCTTTGAGTATTTTTAGAGCCACTAGATGTATCGCCTTGCTCTTGCCCGCCACCGCTGTTAAGTTCTTCTACTCCCTCGGGGGCTATTAATATACCGCTGACAGTTGAGCTTTTGGCAATATTGAATGAAGAGTTGATAAATTCAGTTATAGGTATTACAAGCCCATTCAAAGTACCTTGTTTATAAATAAACACTTTTTGGAGCCCCACACCCACATCAAGCTCCAAATCTTTTGTCTGTTTAATCATATCTTTAGCTGCCCCATCACAGATTAACAGCATCACGGAAGGATTGACTTTGGCATCTCTTGCAAAGTAGTCAAGAGCCGTTGCTAGGTTGTCTTCAAGCATAGACTCGCCAGCAATCACAAAGGTTGTATGCGATAGTCCTGCAATTTTTCCTACCTTATACGCAATTTTTTGTATGCCGTCAGATATGCTATCGCCTATCTCTGAAATAAAATCAACATGGGCACTAGCACCGCCAGACTCGCTGCCTGGACTTGGCATAATAACCTGAGCCGTAACTTCGTATCCACTTTCAACCTTATCTATCCCTATTCCTGTTACAACCATTCGCATGTTGAGCTTGGCTTGATAGCCAAAGCTTTGTGGGATAAACAATAAACACGCAATAAGAATAAAGAGATATGAACGTTTTGTAAAAAATTTAATTACTTTTAGCACGTTTCTTACCT
>CATKXA010000013.1 GCA_949840475.1 uncultured Thermoanaerobacterales bacterium
TTGTAGAGTGGACTGTGAAGCCATCTCTTTCTAGATTTTGTACTTTAATTACAATATCATAATCGACATCGTTTGCGACGTAGCTTGCATATAAAGTGATGTTTCTTATGAAGTTGTAAACGTCTGTGCTATTAACTATATTAGCAAGCTCACTATCGTAGTAATAGCCACCAAAAGTATAACCTTCTCTTACAAATTCAGGTAAGTCAGCAAGAGTTTGACCATATTTGATAGTCATATTTTCAACACTTGAAATGTCGCCAGTTAACTCGCCTTTAACATTGCTATTAAAGCTGATTGTATATGTGTTTCTGCTGTAGTAAACGTCTAAAGTAGTGCTTCCGTTTTCATTGATTACAGCCTCGATTGTAGATAAGCCAGCGTTGAATGTGAAACCTCTATAGTTAGACTTAATAGTGGCTGTGACAGTTTCGCCAGTAATACCACGTAAAACTAGAGTTTCATCAACAACATAGTTGCCGTTAAGGTCTTCTAAATAATGATTAACTTTATATGTTGTTGAGCTAGAAGCTTGCCAAATAGCATACAAAGTAGTTTGACCGTCTTGGTTAAACAAAGCATTTGAAGAGTCTTGTCCGTCAACAAAGTCTGCAACCTTAGAGTCTTTGTTTGTTGACCAGCCAAGGAATACATAGCCATTTTTAACATAGCCGTTTCTTCTTAGTAAATTAACTTGGTCATATGTGAATGTTGATGCGAGTGTTGTGCCCGAAGTAGCTCCGTTGCCGTTATAATTTACAACAAAAGTCTTAGCTGTGTAAACAGCATAAAGTGTTACATCGTTTTGAGTTGATAGTGAGTCATTAACAACTTCTTCTGCTTTAAAGTTAGCAGTGGTTGCAACACTAGATAGTGACCAACCGATAAAGTCGTATCCAACTCTTGTTACTTCGCCAAGTAGCTTATTATCTTGACCATAAGTGAATACTAGTGTGGTTTCTGACGCACCAGCATAATTAGGATTGAAGATTACATTGTAGCTATTCGCCTCAAATACCGCAACAAGTTCAATCTCTTTTTGCTCGCTAACAAGGTTAGTTATCTCTGCTTGGTCAGCATAAGTTTTGCCGTTTTCAGCACAGAACCAGTTTACGAAGTGATGACCGATAAGTGAATATGCATTTGGTGCCAAATAGCCCACTTGGTCATAAGCAAAGGTTTGCTTGCTCATTGTTCCAGTAGCATTTTCATTGCCACTATTGTAGCTGATAGTAAATAGTACTGGGCCATAAAGAGCATATAAAGTGATAGTGTTATTTTCAATAGCAGAGGTTGCCTCTAAAGCTCTTACAATAGCACCAACTTCAAACTCTTGACCTACGCCAATGAATGCAGTTTTGTCGTTAGCGTTTAAAACGTAACCAATGAACCTATAACCTTTCTTAACAAAAGCGTTCTCGCCGAGTGCCAAAATTGTTTGGTCATAGCTAGCTTTTATGCTTAGGTCGCTTTCTTCAACGCCGTCGCCTAAAGCACCGCCATTAGCATCAAACTTAACAGTGTACTCGTTTGCAATAGTCTTAGCTGTTAATGTGATGTTAGATGAGCCCATTTCAAAGCTATCTTCTTGCTTTTGGTCGCCATTATAGAATCCGTCTACAACAAAGCCTGCAACAGCTGTCATAGAAAGTGTTACGTTTGCTCCAAATTTAACAGTATAAATATTGTTAACAGCACTAGCCTCTGGTGTGCTTGAAAGCGAAGCAGACAACACGCCACTATCTCTCATTATTGTGATTGTGTATGAGTTCCTAGTGTAGTATAGATTAATTACAGTGTTTCCGTCGCCGTTTACAGTACCAAGTGAGATTGGGTCAGATGACGCAAATGTAAAGCCGTCAAATACCATTATAATATCACTAAAGTTGATATCTGTATCTGTAAGTTTAGAGAAAGTCTTGCTTTCTGTTATGTAGTCGTCGCCAGTTAAGTTTTGTTTGTTATAGTTGACTGTATAAATACTTTCTTTTGCTTCATAGTGAGCATATAAAGTAATGTTTTCATCAAATGAATAAGCAGTGCCAGCTTGGATTTGAGTTCCATTAACAGGCTCAGTGAACCAACCAACAAATACATAACCATTCTTTCTAAGATTTGGTAAGCTATTGATAGTTTGCTCGTATTTAACTGTCATCACAGAACCATCAAAGCCAGTGATAGCACCAGTTTTACCACTATCATTAGTATCAAATGAAATAGTATAGTTGTTTCTGCTGTAGTATAAACGAAGAACTAGGCTTCCGTCGCCAGCAATAGTACCGCTTGTGATGTTTAATTCGTTATCTTTATCAAAGCTGAAACCTTGATAAATTCTAGCATTTGCAACAGCAGTTTGTCCTGCATCACCAGTTAGGCTCTCAATTTCAACAATAGGATCGCCTGTTAAGCTCTCTTTTACGTGCTCAACAATGTACTCAGTATTGCCAGACACTTTCCAAATAACATAAAGTGTTTTAGAAGTGTTGCCAGTTGTGCCGTCACATAGGTTTATAACAGTTTCGCCATTAGCGTAAGTAGCCTCAGTGTCAGCAGGGTTTTCAGAGTATCCAACTACTTCGTAGCCTGGTCTATTGAAATAAATAAGTGCGTTAGCATTAGATAAAATAAATGGTGTGTCATAAATTAAAGTAGTAGTTTTGCTAACTGGGTTTGCACCCTCAAAGTTAGCGTTTACTGTTAGGTTATATCTAACAGCGTTCCAAATAGCGTAAAGTCTAACAACCTTTGCATTTAATGCTGTGTCCATAACTGCTAAATCATATAGGCTTTCAACCTCAGCTATTGTAAGGTTTGCACCAGCATCAAAACGGATGCCTGAGCCGTCTTTTGCAGAGTTAAAGTTATAGAAACTGTATCCTCTAACACTGATATTGTTTTGAGAAATTGTAGCTCTACTTGAACCAAATGTTAAGATAACGTCAGCATTAGAACCAGTCACATCGCTATGAAGCGGTGCATTAGCATCGTATCTTACAATAAATGTTTCAGCAACCCAAACTGGAGTAAGCACAACATCGTAAGCTGGCATGCTGTATGTTCTGCCTGTAGAATATGTGTTACCAAATTGGTCTTGCCACATGTCAAAGCTGTAACCCTTTCTTGTGAATGAGCTTTCAGCTTCTGTTAATAGAGTTACTGAAGACTTAAATAAGTATTCCCCACCATCAACAGTTTCAGTTTGGTCTACATATGATAGTGAATATTTACCAACAGACCAAATTGCGAACAATTCGATTTCGCTTTGGGCGTAAGGTGCAGCTGCACCTGAGTTTTTAATTAAGTCCTCACCTGTTACCTCTAAAGTGCTAACGCCTTTTGTAATATAGTAAGGGTTTCCGTCTGCTGAATAAGCAAAACCTTCTAGAACGTAACCAGCGTTAACTATTTGATAAGATAACTCAACTAAATCGATAGTCTGAGTATAAGTGACAACAATTTGACCACCAGAGAATGTTCTTGTTCTAGCAAAAGAGCTTACTCTTTCAGCCAAACGCTCAGTTGTTTGTCTGTTTGAATTGATAACAATGTTGTAAGAATTTTCAACAAATCTAGCGTTTAGAGTAATATCTCTTGTTGAAGCAACAAAGCTAGTTACTAGCACGTTTCTAGTATCGTACCAGCCAGTGAAAGTGTAACCATCTTTTGTAGGCTGCTCTATAGTAGACATGTCTACATTTGTTTGATAGAAGAACTCAAGCTCTTTATATAACTCGTTATCTGCATTAAGTGTAACTTTAATTTTGTTTCTGCTATAGAATAGCTTTAAAGTAACGCCGTCTGCTGAGTTGTTGCTCTCTATTAGAGTGCCCTCATGGCTTAAGTCAATCTCAAACCCAGTGAATGCTTTTTGCTCAGCAGTAATTAGAGTATCTGTAAGAGCAAAGTCAGTGATAGTAGCGTCATTATTAATAACGTACTCGCCGTCAAGATTTTGCATGTAATACTCAACAGTAAATAGCGTATTTGCTTGTTGCCAAACAGCATAAAGAGTTGAGTCGGTTGTTAGTTCATAGATAGTAGAAGAAAGAACTATATTCTTGCCTTCGCTGTCAGACGCATAACCCTTAAACTCATAACCTTTACGAGCAAGGCTTCTAAATTGACCAGTAATTAGATATGGAGCACCATAAATAACAGTGATATCGTCAAGCCCCTCAGGCAAAATTGTACCTGTGGTGTTCGCAGCTTTGTTTGTATCAAAGTTAACAGTGTAAGTTGCTCTCTTATAGTAAACTTTTGCAACAGAAGAGCCACTACCAGAAATAGTGATTTTATTAGAGTCGCCTGTTTTATCGCTGTCAAACTCAAAACCTGTAAAGCAGTTTTCGCCAAAGATTTTTCTAGCTAATGAATCAGTAATAGTGATGTTTTCGCCAGTTTGACCAGCAAGATTTACATAGCCACTAGCTGAGCTAGAATATACAAGAGAATAGTTAGAGCCAAAGCCTTGCAAATAGTACTCTACTTTATAAGTAGTTTCAGCATTTGCACTCCAAATAGCATAAATAGTATGACCACTCTCCATGCTGATTAAAAATTCAGCTAAGGAATCAGTTTCGCTAAATTCAACATCATTTCTGTTTGTAGAGAAGCCTAAAAATTCATAACCCTCAAGCACAAATGGATTGCTTAAGCTTGCATTGTCAAGTGATAAATATGCAGTGTATACATAGTTATCGCTTGCGTTTGTGTTTCTTATTACAGACACCTCATAAACCCTAGCTTGCCAAACAGCAGTTAAAGTTACAGTGTCGCCATTTTTAGTTGTTAAATTATAAACATCTGCTTGGTCTGCAATATCAACAACATTGTTGTTTGAACGTGACCAACCTGCAAATTCATAACCAGTTTTAGTGAATGTTGCTTTTGGAAGCTTAATTTGCTCGCCATAAGTAACCTCAATGGTTTGCATTGTGCCTTGACCATTGTTAGATGCAAAAGCAATAGAATATTTGTTTGCTTCCCAGCAAGCGTAAAGCTCAACAACTGCATTGTCTTCAGCTGTTAAATTACTTACTCTTTCTCTATCTTCAAACTCTTTAATAGAGTTTGGAGCAGGTCTTCTTGACCAACCATTGAAATGATAGCCGTCAAGTACAAAGCCGTTTGCATTTAATTCTTTAAGCTCATCATATAGCATTTGGCTATCAGCCGTTGTGCCTCTTGCATATCTGTTGTTAGCATTGTATCTAACAGTGTAAGAGTTTGCTCTAAACACAGCAGTTAGTGTTGTTTGTCCCTCGTAAGCGAGGCTTACAATCTCTTGCATGTTAGAAAGTCTTACACTCTCGCCTTCTGCATTGACTGCTGCCCAATAATCAAAAGAATAACCAGTTTTAGTGAATGCAACATTATATAATGTTGACGCAATATCAAAGGTATGCGTACTATTTGGCATTGAGCCAACAACATTGCTATCTCCACCTGTTGAATAAACAACCTCATAGGTGTTTGGCTCCCAAATAGCGTAAACTGTTTGTTTATTACCAACGCTTAGCATGCCCTTATAAACAGTTTCATTTGTTACGTCAGTTCCACTGCCGTCAAGAGCAGTGTTCCAGCCAGACAAATGATAACCCTTTCTAGCAACTGAAGGGAATGTGTACATAGCACCATAGCGAAGCGTAACATCGCTTAAAGTGCTACCATTTGTTAGCTCTGCTTTAGTTGAGCCATAAGTGTCGTTTAGGTTGTAGCTAATAGTGTACTCTACGCGGTCATAGTAAAGTTTAAGAACTGTTTGTCCGTTACCATTGATACGTACATTGTTAACAGTCATGCCCTCTTTAATAACATATGTAAAGCCAGGCATTGAAACCTCTGACCACTTAACAAGCGAGTCAGCAAGTCTACGACCAACGCCACTTAGGCCGTTGTCTAAAGTGTAGCCGTCGTTATTTACATTTTGTAAATATGTTTCATATTTGAACTCAACATCAAGTGCAGTCCACCTAGCGTAAAGAAGAACGTTTTTATCAACTGTGAAGTTTCTTCCTTCTTCAACTTTGATTGTGAACGCCTTATCATAGTACCAACCAAGGAATGTGTAGCCAGGTCTAACAGCAACTGGTAACGCTGGGTATTTACCACCATACCAAACTGTTACATACTTACCGTTTTCATCTTCTTTATAATCAATGCCGTCAAAGTCAAGCTCTGCTTCTGTTACAGAGTCAACTTTATCGTTAAGGTCAAATTCAACTTTATAAATATTTCTCTTATAGAAGAGTTTTAAAGTCAATGAGCCGTCGCCTAAAATATTGCCTTTATCTAATGTTCCGTCAATAGATTTGTCAAGCTTAAAGCCCTCAATCTCAATCTCTTCAGCAGTAACTAATGCACTTGTTTCTCCATAGAATTGGTCAGGAGAACGATAAATGCTATAAGTTGAAGGATCACTTATGTTTTGAATGTAGTACTCAACAGAGTAACGCACTCTAGACTCGTGAACCCAGTCAGCATAAATGGTCATATTGTTACCATTTTCGCTAGTCATGATTTGGTGCTCAACTCTATCTCCACCACCTGGCAATGTTGTAAAGCCAAGCAATGTCCAACCAAGAGCAACTGCGTTATCGCCACCTTGGTCGATTGGTAAATATTTACCAATTTCTTGACCTACTGGAATGTCGATACGAGCTTTAAATACATTTGCATCGCCCCTAAATTCGTCTATGCTTGGTGCACCATTTTGACCAAGTCTATAGTCAACATTAACATAGTAAGAACCAAGTTCTCTCTTGCCATTATACATATATCTAGCACTGTACTCGCCAGAAGCATAGTTGAACTTAGTGTAAACAACGCTTTCAGCAGTTAGTGGACCATAAACTGACAACTCAGTTACGTTATTAGATGAACCAAACGCCTCATTACCAAAAATACCGCCGTTAGTACCAATCTTACTGTTCTCGCCAAAGTCAATGAATTTTAAAGCACTATAACTGATAAAACCAGCCTCGCCAAGGCTAGTAAATTCTTCACTTAGTTTTACGCTAGTGATGTTGTTGTACTCAAACTTATCAAGAAAAGCTCTTCTTAAGGTGTTGTACACCCAAGAACCACTTTCGTTAGTTATGTTTAAAGTTAAGTTGTTGTTAGTTCCGTCCTCATTGACCATGTAGACTTTAAAACTATCTGAAACAACGTTTGCATTTGGAATAGAGCTGATATCAATAGCTGTGCCATTGCCCATTTTTAAAGACAATAAACCTTCAAACCTTGAAAAAGCCATTGGCTCGATTTTGTTAATTTTAGTGTCGAGATTAATGTTTTTAAGCTTGGTTAAAGCAGCAAACTTAATCATGAACGCTCTTGTTAAAACATCTTCAGCGTAATAGATATTCAAAGTTTCAATCTCTGAATTTGTAAATGCTGAGTTTGATACGTCAAGATTAGAAAAGTTATAAACACTTAGTGTTGAAATGTTGTTTAAGTTATCAAATGCACCAGAACCTACTGACACATTGCCGCCTAGTTCAATGTCTGTGATTGAACCAAGGTTACCAAGGTCGTCCTTTGACAAGCTCTCGCTTGAGCCTAAAATTGTAAGAGTTGTAAGTTTATTTGCACCCTCTAGTGAGTCTGAAGATAACTCTAGCTTAGACGCATCGTTAACAATAAGCTTAGACACGCCAGAATTTTCAAATGCTTTGCTTCCGATTTGTGACATTGATGAAGGTATTTCAAGTTCTGATAATTTTTCACAGCCCTTGAACGCATTTGCACCAATAGTGCCAACATAGCTTTTACCCTCGCCGTCAACGCCAAAGGTTATTTTTGTAATATCTCTATTGAATGAACGATTTTCTGCATTAAAGGCATCTTTTAAAACATTTTTAACCTTGATGCCATTGATTTCAGCCGGGATAACAACCTCGGTCTTATCGCCAATGTAACGAACAATATCGTACTGCCCGTTACCCTCACTATCAACCGTGTACATCAAAACAAAGTCGCCCATAGTAGTTGTTTGCGAACTATCGCCCTTTGGCAACGTAAACATAACTATTGGCACAACAATAGCTGAGATGAAAAATAGCAAGCTTATAACAATAAGAGCTATCTTAGCACCTTTTTTCATTTCCTTTTTTTGTTTTTGGTTTGATGTTCTTTCGTCCATAATACACCTTTAGAGTTAGTTTTTTCTTTGGGTTTTACTTTTATTTACTACGTATATTGCAATTTTTGACCAGTTTTGTCGCATTTAGGTTTATTAATAACGCAAAAAACTGCAAAAATGCCATAAAATCCCCCTTGATTTTATGCTTTTTGCTCTGCCTTGCAATATATTTATAAAAATACCAAGCACGCAAATTTAATAAATCAAACATTGCTCATATTTTTATAAAAGTGAAGTAGCTTCACCATGCATTTATATTATCATTTTAGAGCAGTTAAAGTCAAATAAATTAGCCCCTTATTTAATAAATAATAATATATTATTAAAGTGCAGTAATTTCTAGCATTTTCTTAGTTTATGCAGCTATTAAAAAGCTCTAAAAAACTCTAATAATTTCCACAAAAACTATAGCAGTTTTAACTGTGCTTATCTATATACACATAAGTGTCTTGTGAGGTATAATATTTGCTTTAAAAATTTATGCAGTTTTAGTAGCTTTTTAAAACATTTTATAAACTATTGTAAGAGGCAATAATGAGCCTTTCGTACGCCGAGCTCCTATTAGGTATAAAATCTTACAAAATTTGTCATAATAGTAGTATGAAAAAACATAAATATGACAAAAATATAAATATTTCACTTTTTCTATCAACACTCATTGTAGTGCTATTTCTATTGCTTAGTTTTTTTCCTACAAACAGCTCTCACTGCTACGCTAAAAGCGAAATAGAAAATGAACCCGGCTATCAAACTACACAACTAGCTGTAGAGAGTACATCGCAAACAAGCACTTATCCAACACTTAATTTTTATTATAGCGGCAAAAGAGTTGAAATAGATAAAGTCTGTTTAGACGGCTTTTCAAAAGCAAGAACAAAGATAATAAATAGTGGTTTTAAAAGCCAAGTAATGGCTATGAACTTTGCTAAAAGCATTGGCCTTAGCGACAAAGAAGCTGTTAGCTACGCTTTCCCAAACATAGCTGAAAGTATTTCTTCTCTTCAAAATGAAGTTTACATAGCACCAAAAGATGCTTCGCTATCAGCTATAAAAAATACTGGAAAGATACAAACTGTTTCGCCAAGCAAAGGCTTGCAAATCGATGAAAATGTAATTTATTCTCAAATTATAAGCAAATTTAACAATTTACATTCAGAATACAACTTTGATCTTACTACTAAAAGTATCGACTATGATATAGATATTAATGACCTAAGTAGCAAAAAGTATTTAAGAAGTAGCTTTACAACATATTTTAGTTCGAGCACCGAATCTCGAAAAAACAACATTAGGCAAGCGCTAAAAGCTTTTGATGGCATTATTTTAAAGGATGGGGAGTCCTTAAGCTTTAACAACACTACGGGATATAGAACTGAAGAAAATGGGTACCAAAAAGCTAAAATAATAAAACAAGGTGCATTTGTTACTGAATATGGTGGAGGAGTTTGTCAAGTTAGCTCTACACTTTACAATAGTGCCTTGCTAGCAGACCTTGAAATAGTTGAGGTTCACCCTCATAGCCTGCCTGTAGCCTATGTTTCTCCATGCTTTGACGCAATGGTCAATTCAGGCAGCAGTGACCTTGTGATTAAAAACAATACCGGCGAGCAAATAATAATTGCTACTTCTAGTAAAAATAATGAGTGTACTATAAATATTTATGGCGTTAAGAATAACTATAAAATTGTAAGAAAAAGTCAAAAAACTGAAGACTTATTACAATTTGAAACTGAAACGACAACAGACTATAAAGCCTATGGTTTAGACGCACCGCTTGAAAGCGGGCAGTCGCAAATAGTGTGCCACGGAAAGGCTGGCTACAAAGCTGTAGGTAAGTTAGAATATTATGATAAAAATGGTGTTTTAGTCAAAACAAAACAAATCCGCTCAAACATATATAAGCCAACCAAAGAAGTTACTTTGATTGGCTCATAATTTAAAACTTTTGATTGTAATGATATTTAAAATCTAAAAATCTTTAGTTTCTTCTACAATTTCTTGCTTTTCTCTTTTTTTGATTGCAAACCTTGCAATTAAATACACAGAGGTTGTGAAAGAAACTGCACATAAAATTATCATAACAGCTAACATATGTTTACTCCAAATAGAAAGATTTTTTTCTGACGATTATTTTTCTAGATAGTTCAGACAAGTTTTCAAAGGTGTTTAAACTTGGCTTAAAGGCACATTTATAAAGCATTTCTTTTAAAAGTACACCAACTGTATTCTCTTTTAGTGACGGATACATTTCAAGCAGTTTATCACCCTTGATTTTAAGGTCACCAACAGTCATTGGAGCTTCTTGCTTCTTCATCTTATCTTGCATTTTTTGTAGCTTATATGCACTATATGCTATCTTATGCTTTAATCTACTCTTATCTTGTTCTACAGCATTCTTTAAAGCTACAATGAGCCAGATATCCTCATTATTATCCACAATGAATTTTTTGATGCTATTTGGTGTTTCTAGCCCGCTTTTATTAAAGTCTAGCCCCCTTACAACCCTCTTAACTCTCTCAACAATTTTCTTAGGAAAACATAAGCCTTCTTGACCTAGATTTTTTTCAATAATGATATCAGAAAACTCACTGCTTCCATTAAAAGACCTATAGTCTAAAAAAGTTTTAGCCTTACCAGCGTCGTGTAAAAGTGCAGACAATCTAACCTCTGGAGCTGAGAGTGCAAACACATTCATAACATGCTCAAACAAAAATTTGCCTCTATCTTCAATAATATTGCTATCTTTAATAGCATCTAGTGCAGGCAAAATATATTTCAAGGCATCAAGGTCAGCTAACATGTTTACACCCCTTGCATGAGCCCTTTTTATATCTGATAAAAAGTCGTACTTAGTATCTGCAAGCACTATTTGAGAAAACTCTTCACGTTTTCTAGTTGACGAAATATACTGAAGCTTATAGGCATTAAGTTTTGCAGCCTCATAAGTCTTTGGCTCTACATTAAATGCCAAAGTTGATGCAAGTCTAACCATTCTTAGTATTCTTTCTGCATCGTTTTTAAACACTTCTTCTGGCGAAAGCGTTGTTCTTAAAATTCTCTTTTCAGTGTCAATAACACCATCAAGAGGGTCGACTATTTCTTGACCTAAAATATCATAATAAATAGCATTACACCTAAAATCACGACGTTTTGCGTCAGTTTTTAAGTCTTTAATAAACTCTATATTATTTGGAATATGAACGCCAGCAAGATTATATTTTTCTTTTCTAAAAGTGGCATGTTCAACTCTTAAGTTTCTCTTTATCTCAACAACTCCAAGTTCCTCATTCAAATAATTAACAGCAAAACTTGAGTTTTCAAGCATCTTAACAATATCGCCTGGACATGTAGAAGAACAAATATCAATATCTGTATTATAACTATCTGGAATGCCTAAAATTTGGTTTCTAATAAAACCACCAACGATATATAATTTACTGCCATTTTTATTAAAAATTTCAGCAAGTTCAACAAGTTCACTAGGTACTCTAATATTCATGCCTTCGCCACCTTTTTTTTGATAATATCATATTTAGACAAAATATCAAAACATTTTTAATTTAACTTACATAAATTTCCAAATCCACCTTTCACTTCTAGAGTAAATAGCTGTGAATTTGCTTTTGATTTTATTTCTCGCATCGTGAGAAACAGTTTGGTTGTCATTATTTATGTTTACGGTAACAGTATTGTTGACATTCATGAACACGTCGCTTTCAACAATCAAGTTTGCAGTATAACCGAACTCTATAGTATTTAAACTGCTAGTATTGAAAAATGAATAAGAACAAATCTTTTCTAAAATACCCTCAATAGTTATACTCTTTAAACTTTGTGCTCCATAAAAACTATACTCGCCAATGCTTACAACCGAGTTTTTATAAACAACTTTTTCAATATTTGTTAGTTCATAAAAAGCATACTCGTCTATAAAGCTGTCTTTTAATACCGTAACTTCTTTAAGTGAGGCAGGCAAATACTCATTAGCCGCCATTGCATTATTTGAGCCGAAAATATAGCCAAGAAACTTGTTTTGTGTACTATTTTGACCAACAAATGGGGTTGTTAGTTTATTTAAGTTTAAAATACCCTCTAAACAGCCGTTTTCTAGCTCTACAAGACTAGTAGGCAAGGTTAGACTAATAATATAGCAGTTGTAAAAAGCGTCCTTCCCAATGCTTTTTACGCCCTCTTTTACAACTAAGTTATATTCATAGATAGCAGTTGGATATTTAATAATTTTAGTGCCTTCTTTATTGTATAGAATGCCCCCGTTTGCACTATAGCTTGCGTTTGCACTTTCAACAGAAAAAGAGGCAATATTTTTGTTTTTAAACAGCCCACTACTACTGATGTTATTCACTGAGTTTTTGATTGTAAAGAAGTTTGTTTTTTTAGCTTCAGGGTAACATAAAATATCTGACTTATCTGCATTGTACAACACGCCGTCATCGATGACATAATTTGCATTTGTAGTAGACGCAAAGTATTCAAGGCTAGCACAATTTTCAAAAGCCATGTTGTCAATATTTTCAATGCTATTGACTATTATAAAGTTAGTGATTGAGCTAAATGAAAAAGCTCTATCTTTAATTTGCTTTATGTTTGCAAAGCTCGCGTTGTTTAAGCTTGTGCAATTATAAAAAGCTTTAGAACTAACAACTATCAAATTATCAAGTTTTACTGACTGAAGCGACGTACAGCTATCAAAGGCACTGTTGCCAATATAACTTGCAGTTAAGAGATTGCTTGTTAGCATACTTAAACTCGTGCAATTATAAAAGACCTCATCTTCAATTCTATCAATATTACTGCTTGTAACTTGCGTTAAGCTATTGTTATTATAAAAAGTTCTAAAAGGCAAAGAGTCTAAATTAGTAGGCAAAGTAACTGAGCTTAGACTATTACAGCCAAAAAATACCTCTTGACCAAAGCTTGTTACAGTGCTTGGTAATTTAATAGTTTTCAAACTCTTGCAGTTATAAAACACTGCATTTTCAATGCTTTGCATACTGCTATTTAAAAAGTTGATGCTTTCAAGCTTATAGTTATTTTTAAAAGCACTTTCCTTTAATAAGTTAAGACCGTAGCCTAAAGTTACTTTGTTTAGACTTTCACAATTTTCAAAAGCACTTTGCTCAACTGAAAAAGATGTAAGTCCATTTAAAGTTACGCTATAAAGTTTACTAGCACTATAGAAGCTAAACTTGCCAACATTTACAGCACTCGTTGTATAAATTTCTGTAATTTTATTGTTTTTATAGCCAGCATAATCGCCAATACGCTTTGTGTTTGCATTGACATTTAGTTTTCCACTAAACTCTGGAAGCACATAAATAAGCGTTTCAAAATTAGAAGAATATAAAACATTGTTTTCTACTTGAAAATACGCTTTATTTAAGTCCAATTTAAACTCTGTTACATTAGAAAATGCAAAGGCACTTGCATCAACGCTAATGAGCCTTTGACCAAGGCTAACGCTTGATAAAAGTGTACAGCCATAAAAAGCATTTTTACCAATGCTAACAGCAGTGGATAAGTCAATATTTTTTAGACTCACACAATTATAAAAAGCATTCTGCTCAATGTTGTTTACACTTTTAAAGTTTAATGTATTCAAGCTATAGCAATTTTTAAAAGCATTCTCTGCTATATTTAAAACATTATCCACTTTTAAAACTTTAAGGTTATTATTTAAACTAAATTCATTATTAAAAGTTAAACTATTAGCATGGTTTTTTATTTCTATTTGAGTAAACTTGTTATCAGACAACTGCTTTAAATCATCACTTAATATATTATAGTTCTTTGCATCAACTGTTATAAACTTAGAGTTAAGTGAACTTAAATCCTCGCTAAAACCACTTGCATTTTTTGTTACTATTTTACTAAAACCAGCAACTATAACGTGGTTAGTATTAAAAACGTCATAACTTTGTATCTTCAAATCTAACGAGTTATCATAATACCAGCCCAAAAATTCGTAGCCCTCTTTTGTGAGAGTTGGAAGCTCGCCAACAGTGCTGCCTTTTCTTTTTGTTATTGTTGACACTTTGGTGTCCCCATCCATAAGCACTATTTGAACGTTAGAATATTTAGTCTTAAAAAGCAAAGAAAAACAAATAACAAACAATGCCACAGCAATCACTGTAGCACATATAGTTGTTATTAACTTTTTTTTCTTTTCTTTATTCATATTGCTATTATAAAAATTTTTTAAATTTACTGTCAAGTATTTACTTATTTAACATTTATTATTATATATATTATCTTTAAGTATAAATGTTTTTGATTTAGCAAATTATAACCATATGAGGAGAAAAGTATGAGTAAGTATTTTAATTTAAAAATATTTTTATTTTCAACATTTTTATCTTTGGTTATATTATGCTCAGGACTGTTGTTTGTATCTTGTAAAAACAGCGAACCTAAAAATATTAAACTTTATGTCACAGAAACAAAGCAAATAAAAACTCTTGCTTTTAACGATTATTTAGCAGGCGTTGTTGCTGCGGAAATTGGTAATGATGCACCACTTGAAGCTTTAAAAGCTCAAGCAGTTATGG
>CATKXA010000014.1 GCA_949840475.1 uncultured Thermoanaerobacterales bacterium
TATCCCTCAAGATCAGTTCTCTTTAGATAGTCAAGAAGAGCTCTTCTTCTACCAACAAGTTGAAGCAAACCACGTCTTGAATGGTCGTCTTGTTTGTTTGCTTGCAAGTGTTTAGTTAAGTGGTTGATACGTTCTGTTAAAAGAGCGATTTGAACCTCTGGAGAGCCAGTGTCTGATTCTTTACGGGCGTATGCGCTGATGATCTCTTGTTTTTTAACTTTATCCATTGTTTTTCCTCCTAAAATATTTGCCTTGTGGCTAAGCAGTCAGTGATAATTAGAAAAACCTAATAATTATCAAACTTGCCAAAAGGTACTTTGTTATAATAACACACCTTTTAAAATTTGTAAAGTATATAAAAAAATAAAATTAATTTTTAGCAAACTTTTGCGTCGCCTCTAGTTACGCTTGTAACAAAGTCAATTTTTTCAAGGCTTTCTTTTATGTATTTATATTCATTATAGTTTTTGACTTTTAAACTAACTTGCATCTCAAACATGTTATTTGCAACAGATTTTGCAACAATCATAGAAAGCTTCAACTTTTGTTTATAAAGTTCATTCATTATCTCTGTTGCAATCCCACTCTTGTCTTTACCAACAATCTTTAAGTTTAAGTCAAAATCAAAATTAACATTGTCCTTCCATTCAGCAGTCAAATACCTGTCTTGCTCAATGCTTTTTAAAAGCTGACACTTCTCTCTATGAACAACAATGCCCGTTCCTGTCTGAACGCCAAAAATCTTGTCCTTTGGAAGCGGATTACAGCAATGTGCAAGCTTAACAGATACAGCGTCGGATTTTTCAATTAGCACTGGAGTGTCAACATTCTTTTGCTCGCCTTCTTCGTGGGCTCTAACAATATTAAAAATGTCCTGCAGTTTTACCCCACCCGTTGCGATTGAAGCAAATAAATCATCAATAGAGTAAATATAGTACTTTTTCTTTATTCTATCCATTTGCTTGTCAGTCAATAAATTGCCAGCTAAATAACCATTTTCTTTTGAATACTCTTCAAACATGCTTTTGCCTTTTTTAACATTTTCAGGCTTTGCATTCTTTCTAAAAAACAATCGGATATTGTTTCTTGCAACAGGACTAAAAGCAAAGTTCAACCAGTTTCGTGATGGCACTGCAGTTTTGTCTGTTATTATTTCAACGACATCGCCAGTGTCAAGCTTGTAGTTAAGTGCCACTTTTTTGCCATTGACTTTGGCTGCGACGCAGGTGTTGCCAAGCTCGGTATGTATAGCGTAAGCCATGTCAATAGGTGTTGAATTTTCAGGCAGAGATATTGGTTTATACTTAGGCGTAAACACCCAAATTTCAGCATTAGAAAAGTCCATTTGCAGTGCTTTAATAAAGCTCTCGCTGTCCTTAATTTCTTTTTCCTTTTCAATAACCGACCTAATCCAGTTATAGCTTTGGTCGCTTGAAGAGAATTTGCCCTGCTTATAAATCCAATGTGCAGCAACACCATATTCACAATACTTGTTCATTTCAAAAGTTCTAATTTGAACCTCAAACGGAGTGCCGTCTTTAGTTATAAGTGTCGTATGCAAAGACCTATAACCATTGGCTTTAGGTCCTGCAATATAATCTTTAATTCTGCCCGGAACAGGCCTAAAGTATTTATGAATCTCGCCAAGAACTCTATAACAATCTGCCTCGTTTTCAACTAACACTCTAAACGCTATTATGTCATATATTTTAGCAGTACCTTTACTTCGCATCTTTTTATATAGACTATAAAAATGCTTAAATCTGCTAAATACTTCGCCGCTTAAATCAAGCTGCTCCAACGCATGTTCTAAGACCTTTGTTATTTGCACTATTCGTTCTGTGGCTTTGTCAAACTTTCTGTCAAGCTCAGCTTTAAGCATATTATATTCTTCTGGCTTTAAAACCATAAAACAAATATCTTCCATTTCTGTCTTAATAGAGTTTAAGCCAAGCCTTTCAGCTAGTGGCACAAATAAGTTCATTGTTTCAGTGCAAAACCTTATAGCTTTCTCCTCGGATAAAGCCTTAACTGTTCTTATATTATGAAGCCTATCCGCAAGTTTAATAAGTATAACTCTTAAGTCCTTGCTCATGGCAATAAACATACGCCTTAAACTATCGAGCTCTTTAATATCTGACTTAGAATACTTTAGCGTACTGATCTTTGTAACACCTTTGACCAGTGTTTCTACATCTTCGCCAAAGAGTTTTCGTATTGTCTTAAAACTAACTAAAGTGTCTTCAACCACGTCATGCAAAAGCCCTGCACATATGCAGTTCGCATCTAGCTTCAAATCAATTAAAATTATTGCCACGTTTACAGGATGAATAATGTATGGCTCGCCCGACTTTCGCTTTTCTTTCTTGTGTGCTTCTTTTGCGAACTCAAAAGCACGTAAAATCAACTTTTGCTCGGCGTCATTATAATTACAACTAACTAGTTTTTGAAAATCAGAAAACAGCTTTTCAGTATCACGCTTTATCTTGTCTTCATTATGTTTATCGCCCATTTGCACCTCCACAAATTTTGTTCATAAAGCTTGAAGAATTAAGTAATCTTTTAGGCGGATTTTCGTTCAAATGTATATTAAACGGCAAAAAGCTTATCTTCAAAAATCCCAGTTCATCAAAAGCTAAAAGCGAAAACAATAACTGCACAGCATTAACTGTTTTTGCCTCGAGTTCCCTAACCTTTTCAACCCATTCTATTATGTTGTTTGCCGATAAATTTGCGTACTTATTAACTAGCTTATAAATATAAATATTTAAGTTTCTATCGTTGCTTAAATTTAGATTTACTTTACTTCTTTTTGGCACATACACATTAAAACTCTGTGCAAAGTATGACTTTTCTTCTTCAAAAATCTGACGCGTAAACACAATGTTTTTATAGCCATTTGCTTCAGCATTATCAATCAAATATCTTGACGAAACTAGCAGAGTGTTTTGCTTGTTTTTTAGCGGTATATGCGATAAATAATAACTCTTAGTGTTAATGAGTTTATTTCGAACTTTGTTGATTTGGTTTTGACTATCAAGCACCACAATGGTTCCAAAGCCATTGCCATTTAAGTTAGCTAGTAGCTTATCTAATTCGTCTAAATTGTATTCATTTACCTTGCTATTTGCTTTTGCTTGGTTTAACGACCTATACTTACTAATTAGTGAAAGCATTTGCTCACGCTCTGCTGAATTTGAAAGCTTTATTTCATCAATTTTAACATCTTTTAAAATAGCTTGTGGATAGGTTTTACCCTTAAAATTATTTATTTCAAGGTCAACAATAAGCTGCTTTTTAGCATTGGTTTTTAATGCGTCAATATGCTTTTCTGAAAAGAAAGCGACAATACATTTCCCGCTATTTGTTATTAACTTAAAATGCTCAAAATTATTGTTTTTCATTTGATTGCATAAAAGCTTTTCTTCTCTAATCATCAAAGCAGGCTTTTCGTTTTTACAACCAAACGGCTCCAAGCTATTTATTTGATTAATAAAATCAACACTAATGTCTTTTTCTGTGATTTCAATGTCATACTTAAAGTCAATCGCAAAGTCTTTTATGCTAGAAATGCGAGAAAGCTCTACAGAAAGGGCTTTTTGTAGCTCATCAAAATCCTGCTCTTTAAGCTCTAGCCCAACAGCCATTTTATGCCCACCAAAGCGAACCAACAAATGGCTGACTTTTTCTAACGCCTCATGCAAATTTATACCCTCTAAGCTTCTACCACTGCCACGAAGAGTCCCCTCTTCTGTTTTTGTAAAAACTATTGCTGGTCTGTTATAATCATGACAAATTCTTGAAGCAAGTATGCCAAGTATTCCTTGATGAAACTCGCCCCTCAAAAGTAAAATATTGGAGTTTGATATATTAATATCTTTTATTTGCTTTTCTAGTACATTTGCCGCATCATTTATGTGTTTAATTCTATCGTCATTGTCCTTTGCTATCTCGTCATAAAGTTTAGACAACTTATTATCGTCAGTTTCAACCAAGAAATCAAAGACTTTTTTTGCGTTACTCATTCTTCCGCAAGCATTTATTCTTGGCACAACTCTAAAAGTTATATTACTGCTATCAAACTTTTCAAGCGATAGCTTTGTCTTTAAATATTTTAAGCTTTTTAAACAGCTACTACTGTTTAGCATTGTTACGCCGAGCTTAGATATTATTCTGTTTTCACTAACAAGCGGAACTATGTCCCCAAGCGTTGCAAGGGCACAAATATCTAAATGTTTCTTTACCTCATTAATACCAGAAAGTGCTTGAACAAGTTTTAAAGCGACACCAGCCCCGCAAAGCCCATCAAACTTATAGCTTTGTCCCTTTACTTTTGGGTCAATTACCAAGCAGTCCGGAAGCGTATTTAGCGGTTCATGGTGGTCTGTAACTATAACGTCTACGCCATGAGCTTTGAGCTCTTTAATCTCATCTATCGCAGTTATTCCAAGGTCTACAGTAATAATAAGGTCTGGGCTTGTTTGGAGTAGTTCTTTGACCATACCGCTTGATAAACCATAGCCGTCTTCAAAACGATTAGGAATATAAACCTCGCAAAAAACATTCCTGCTTTTAAAGTAGTTATAAAGTATTACGCATGCAGAAATCCCGTCGCAATCATAGTCGCCATAAATTACAATTTTTTGATTATTTGTTATTGCTTGTTCAATACGCGTAACTGCTGCTTGCATATTATTAAGCTTAAGCGGGTCAAAGAGCTCATAAATATTAGGCTCTAAAAATTTATCAATCTCGCGAGCTGACGCATACCCTTTTTTATTTAAATAATTAATAATCCTTATATCTAAGTCTTTACTATTCATATGTCTCCAAAAAACAAAGCCCACAAAAAACATTTTATGGGCTTAATTTTATTATTTAGTTTTACTTGTTTCGTTTGTTACATTTTTGCTGAGTCTTGCCTTATCTCTTGATTTTTTGATTTCCAACAAGTTCTCATGCAAATCCATACCGATTAGATAATAGCTGTAACCCGCAATAATTGTGCTAAGAAGTAATGTAACAGCAGAAAGCTGAACAAAGGCAACAGGCACGCAAACAAAGATAAGCGAAAGTAATCCCGCTACACTAGCAAATACCACAAGTGGCATCAAAGTGCTCTTTTTACTAATGTTCACAAGCTCATTTATAGTCAAATCGCTATTGTGCTTTAACTTCATGTTCTCTCTTAAACGCTCTAAAGCTAGAACCATTGCAACCAATGTTACTAGCGTTGTACATAACGCAATTACAATGGATACTATATTGATTGGCAATCTAACAAGAGTTAGAACTGCAAAAGTAAATAACAAGTTGTGCAAAAGAGCAAAGGTCAATGATAGACCTGCCATAATTTTATATCTAATCCAGCCAGCAAAGAATACGAACAATAATAGACCAAGAATTGCTACGCTTGTCCAAATAACTGTTTTTTTAGTTACAACACCGTTGATTTCATAAAAAGCTGAAACATCTTCAACTTGAATGTTTAATTTTTCAGCAAGCTCATTTCTAATAGTTTGCTCATTCTTAACTTCATGTTTGTTAATCTTTACCATGAAACTTGTTTCTATTTGCTTATCTTGCAAATAAATTTTTTCAGCAACAATGTTGTGTTTTTTCAAAACGTCTTTAATTGCATTTAATTGCTGTTTAGTACTAGTTGAATTTTCAATTTTAACCTCAAAAGCTATTCCGCCACCTATGTCGGTTCCTAGATTTAATCCGATTGTAAGCGAAACAATAGTTGCTATAACAATAACAACGAATGAAAATGCAAAATACAGTGCAAGGAATGGTTTATTTTTTAGCTTATTCATGTGTTTCTTCCTCCCTCTTTTGCAATCTATAAGGTTTTATTGCACCATCATTAAATGCCTCAAAAATTGATATAAATTTTGGAAGCATAATGAGCGAGCTAAACATAGACAACATAGAGAAAATACAAGTGATTAAGCCGAACACTTTTATCTCTCCACTAGCTACAATAGCCACTACACCAAAAATGATTGTAAGGGCTATGCCTGTTGCCAAGATGCTAGCGACAGACTTTTTGTAACCACTCTCTAAACCAGCAGTTATAGTTTTACCTTGTTTGTACTCATCTTCAAAACGAGAAGTGTAAACAAGAGAACTTGCGAAAATACATGCGTAACCAAAAGCAAGTGCAATTAAGCTTGAAAAACTTATTTCTATCCAAGGGAAAGCCCAGAGCAAAATCAATGCAATAATTGTATCAAAAAGTAAAGCCAAAGCTTGGAAAGCCCCAATAACACCGTATTTGATAGACATAAACACTAAACCTAAAATAATAACTAAAACTATTGCAACAATTCCAGCAATCTTAGTTGCGTTAACGCCAAATAGTTTTGCGTTTGGATTTGCAGTCATGCTACCAAAACCCAAAGTGCTACCCATGGTATTGATGTTAACAACGTCTTTTGCAAGTGTAATTGGCATAGAGCCAAGCTTTACACGCATAGCAAAGTCCTTTGCACTATTATAGTCCGAAAAAGATAGTGGCATTGAAGAATAAGAAGAAGTTGAACCACTGTCGACTTGCATACTAGTCATTACCTGACCACCCATGCAAACATAAACAGTTGTTGCCACGCTCAATAAATTTTTGTAAGCATCTTCTCCGTCTTTGTTAAAGTTAAGCACAACATAAGTTTGAGAGTTGTAGTTGCTAAGTTCCACGCTTTTAATGTGCCTGCTTCCAACAACATAAGTATCCTTCTCTGCTGACGAACTACGAAGTTCAAAGTCGCCAACTGCAACAGCTTGCAAGAAAGAATAAGAAGCTTTTAGTGAGCTACTTTTTAGTGGATAGCCAATTTCAATTCTAATCTTGTTTTGATTAGTAGAATAAACTGATGAAGATAAATATCCCTCACTAGCCAAAACGTCTTTTATAATTTGAATTGAGTTATTGATTTGGACATTTGAATATTCGCCGTCCATCTCATACTCGGCATATACACCACCACCAAGTTCTGTTGAGCAAGAAATTGCACCTAGAAGTGATGTAAAAGAATAACTCCCAAAGTTCATTGGCACAAAAGTAAATAGTGATGCTAAAACTGCAACAATTGCGATAATAGCTATATAGACCTTTGCAGCTTTCTTTTTTGTAGGTTTCATTGTTTTTTCGCGTCCTTACATTTATTCATTTTGCCTAATTATATAATAAATAAATAATTGTCGTCAATCTTTTATAGAAAATACTTTAGCAAAAATTGTCGCTTATTTACACCAGTGATTATTATCAAAACTTTAAAAATTAAATCATAAAATTCATAATGTATAAAAACTGACATTATTTTTATTCACTAATTGTGATAATCATACTTTTGCCTTTATATAATTTAGTGCGAGGTAAAAAAAGTATGAAAACTAAAACTCAAACTAAAACAAAAACAAATAGCCAAAACACAGTGGCTATATTAAAATATTTACGCAGCTTATTTGTTTCATTAATTATAACTTTTGCAAGTATTATACTATTTGCTTTTATTATTAAATGGGCAGGACTTGATGACAATGTTATTTCCCCTGTCAACCTAGTTATCAAAGGCGTAAGCGTACTCGTTGGTGCATTAATTTTAACCAAAGGTGCATCTAAAGGCTTAATTAACGGCATTGTTTTTGCACTTGTTTATACTCTTGTTTGCTTTACTATCTTCTCTATTTTAGCTGGAACTTTTGCACTAGGCCTTGGGCTTGTTTCTGACTTCGCATTCACTGCTGTATGCGGCGGTTTAGCTGGAATTATCGGCGTGAATATTAAGAAAAAATAATTACAGGAACCAAATAAAATACCATTTAAAGAAAATAAAAAAGAGCGTGTCCGCTCTTTTTTATTATTTACACAATTACTTCTTAGATTTTTTAGTGCTAGACTTTTTTGGATAACCACTTGCCTTTAAAGACTCTTCAGTTGATGGCTCAGTTGCTATTTGCTCTTCACTTTGCTCGTTATTTTTTTCATCAACCTTTTCATTTTCTTTTTCGCTTTCTTTTTTAGTTTCTTTTGGCATAGATTCAACGTGAGTTGTATGAAGAACTTCTCCTACTGCCCTCATGTCAAACTCCATAGTTGTTTTTGCATTCTTTGCACCAGTTTCCAAAATAAAAGTTCTTTGACCATCTTTCTCAGTGATTTTAGTAACTCTACCAACAACACCGCCTATGGTTCTAATAGTGTCACCAACGTGTACATTATTAATCATTTGGTCATACTCTTTCATTCTTCTTTTATTTGTTATAGCTGGAATAACAAGCATTGCAATAACCAAAACAATTAATACAACATAAATCCACCATGAAGTTCCTGTGCCAGCTTTGTTTGCAGTGTCTGTTCCTGCGTTTTCAAGCAATAAATTTAAAAACATTTTTTTCTCCTCAAATCTTTAATTTGTGTTAGTGTAACATGCAAGCATTAATTGTCGCAAGTAAATTTTTGTAAAAATATACAAATTAAACTATTATTATGCGAATTTATTTATCATAGCCTGTTTTTTTATAAAACTCATCTCTAAATTCAAGAAGCCTATCTTGTCTGATTGCATCTTTAATTTGCTCCATAAGATGAATTAAATATCTTAAGTTGTGAATGCTAAGAAGCTGACTTCCAAGTATCTCGTCAACGTTAAACAAGTGACGCAAATACGCTTTAGTGAAATTCTTGCACGCATAGCAATCACATTCATCATCTAGCGGAGTAAAGTCCTCTTTGTACTTACCATTTTTGACAACAACTTTACCCTTTGATGTAAATGCAGTACCATTTCGAGCAATCCTTGTTGGAAGCACACAGTCAAACATATCAATGCCACGAATGACACCCTCAACTAAACAGTCAGGACTTCCTACCCCCATTAAGTATCTAACCTTGTCCTCAGGATAGTTAGGGGCAAGCACATCAAGCATTTCATACATGGTTTCTTTAGGTTCACCAACAGACAATCCACCTATAGAAAAACCAACTTTTGCATAAGGCAAAATATCGTTTAGTGCTTTAAGCCTCAAGTCTTTGAACATGTTTCCTTGAACTATTGGGAACAAAAGCTGATTGTCGTTTTTATGATAGTTATAACATCTAACCAGCCAGTTTTGCGTTCTCTCTAGTGCTTTTCTCGCGTACTCATAGCTAACGCCCGCATTTGAGCATTCGTCAAATGCCATGATAATATCCGACCCAAGCTTGTTTTGAATATCAATAGATTTTTCTGGTGTAAAAAAGTGCGAAGAACCATCTAGGTGCGACTTAAAAGTTACACCATCATCAGTAATATCGTTGAGCTTTGCAAGTGAAAAAACTTGGAAACCGCCACTATCTGTCAAAATAGGTTTATTATAGTTCATAAACTTATGACAACCGCCAGCTTTTTTTACAAGCTCTTCGCCCGGTCTTAAATATAGATGATAAGTGTTGTTTAAAATTATTTGTGCACCTATCTCATCTAGCTCTCTAGGCTCAACAGCTTTAACAGACGCCCTTGTTCCAACAGGCATAAAAACAGGTGTTTCTATAACCCCGTGTGGCGTTTTTAACTCGCCTATCCTAGCAAATGTTTTTGTGGATTTTTCCTTTATCTTAAACTCAAATTTTTCCATATATTTTCTCTTATTTCATTTCTCTTGTTTACTAATTTTTTATTAAAACTTGTGTTTTTATCTAATTTTATATCTTTACAATGCAAATTTTGCGTTTTTTAATAAATAAACATTGCATCTCCAAAGCTAAAAAATCTATACTTTTCTTTGACAGCTAAATTGTAAATATTTAGCACTTCATCTTTTGACGCAAACGCACTAACAAGCATAATAAGCGTGCTTTCAGGCAAGTGGAAATTTGTGATTAACGCATCAACAAATTTAAACTGATAACCTGGATAAATAAAAATATTTGTTTCCTTATCTACAGGCTCAATTTGTGAAGCTTTTATTGCAGCACTTTCCAACGTTCTAACAGTAGTTGTACCAACAGCAATTATTCTCTTGCCCTGCTTTTTATATTCGTTCAACCTCTCAGCTGTTTCATTGTCAATCTTTATTCTTTCGCTGTGCATGTGGTGATTTTCGACATTATCTACAGCTACAGGTCTAAATGTTCCAAGCCCAACCTCTAACAGCACCTCTTCAATAATAACACCCTTTTGTTTAATTTTTTCAAGCAACCCGCTTGTAAAGTGAAGCCCTGCTGTAGGTGCTGCACTAGACCCCTCAATCTTTGAATAAACAGTCTGATATCTTTCTTTATTTGCAAGCTTTTGTCTAATGTATGGTGGCAATGGCATTTCGCCTAACTTGTCAAGCTCCTCTTCAATAGTTCCTTTATTTATTATAAGCTCAATTTTTTTGCCACCAATCTCTTCAATATCTTCAAGTACTTTAACTTTTAGATTGTCTGAGATTTTAATTATGCTACCAACCTTTGCTTTTTTACCAGGTTTTGCTAAAGCTTCATATGTGTTTAGATTAATTCTTTTTAGCAACAAAAATTCAATCTTAGCCTTTGTATCTTCTTTTTCGCCAAAAATTCTCGCCGGGATTACTCTAGTGTTATTTACGACCAAAACATCATTATCTGTTAGCAAATCTATAATGTCACTAAAATGCTTATGTTCAATTTTTTTATCCTTCTTGCTGTACACCAAAAGCCTAGAACTATCTCGTGGTTCTACTGGGAATTGTGCAATTAATTCTTCTGGTAAGTTGTAAAAAAAATCTGATGTATTCATATTATCCTTTTAATTGACTTTTAATTAAAAAACGCAAAAAGACGTTCTAAATAGCGAAAAAACAAAGCAAATAGTCTATTTTAAAATTTATTTTGATAATTTTTGCCCATGTGCTTATATGCAAGCTCTAGCGGAATTCTACCTCTTGGAGTTCTCGCAATGAAGCCTATTTGCATCAAATATGGTTCATAAACATCTTCTATTGTTGTTGCTTCCTCGCCAGTTGCTGCAGCGATAGTATCCACGCCCACTGCCCTTCCGCCAAATTTATCTATCATGACGCTGAGTATGTTTCTGTCAACATTGTCAAGCCCGAGTTCGTCAATTTCCATTGCGTCAAGCGCAAGCTTGGCTGAAGCAATATCTATTTTTCCATCGCCTTTAATTTCAGCAAAGTCACGAACCCTTCTTAAGATTCTATTTGCTATTCTTGGAGTTCCTCTACTCCTCTTTGCAATTTCCAAGCTAGCATCTTCGTCAATCTTGCTACCCAAAATTTTAGCTGAACGTTTTACAATGCTTGCTAGTTCTTTAGGACTATAAATTTCTAGCCTACAAATTACACCAAACCTATCTCTAAGTGGTCCAGTGAGCATTCCAGCTTTTGTTGTAGCACCAATTAGTGTAAACTTAGGCAAAGTTATTCTAACTGACCTGGCAGACGGACCTTCGCCAACCATAAAATCAAGTGCATAGTCTTCCATCGCAGGATACAAAATTTCTTCCACTTTATGATTAAGCCTATGTATTTCGTCAATAAACAATACATCGTTTTCGTTAAGCTTAGTTAAAATCGCAGCAAGGTCACTAGCCTTTTCAATAGCAGGGCCACTTGTCAAGCTCATTTGAACACCAAGCTCATTTGCAATGACCGAGCTAAGCGTAGTTTTACCAAGCCCCGGAGGTCCATATAAAAGAACATGGTCAAGTGCTTCAGACCTTTTTTTAGCAGCAGCAATATATATCTTTAAGTTTTCTTTAACTTTAGTTTGACCAACATATTCTTGCATGGTTTTAGGACGAAGTGAAACTTCTAGTTCCTCGTCGCCATCTATTTCACGAACGCTCACAATTCTATTCTCTTGAGCTTCTTTATAGCTTGTAAAATTCTCTTCCATTATTTACCTCTATAAGCATTTTCTAACAATTTCATCGGCCTTATCTTGGCTCGATGCTTTCGCCTTAACAAGCTCGGTAGCGTAGTCTTTTTTTATACCAAGGTTAGTTAGTATTTCTATAGCGTCAGTCATTTCTCTCGTTAAACTAGTATCAATTACTTGCATTTTAACGCTATTTGTGGCTGAATTTGCGATTTTAATATTTTGGTCTACTTTTTCTTTGAGCTCAAGAACTATTCTTTCTGCCGTCTTTTTGCCAAGTCCTTTAATCTTAGTTAAAACTCCTACTTCCTTGTTTACAACAGCACTTGCCAGCGTTGTTGGCTGAGTAGCAGATAGTATATTTATTGCCAATTTTGGTCCAATTCCAGAAACAGAAATAAGATTTATAAACATCTTTTTTTCGGCTATATCCGAAAAACCAAACAAACTAATTCCGTCTTCTTTTACGTGCATATATGTATATACTTTTTGATTTCCGTCCTTGTTTAAGTTATAAATTGTGTTTGAGGAACAATTAACTTCAAAGCTGACAGCCCCAGTGTCAACAGCAATTACATTTTCATCAATTACAGATATTTTTCCAGTCAACGAATAAAACATTTTACTTTCCTTTATTTAAACATACTATTATTTTTTAAACTATTATTTGTTTGAGCATGAGTTAAGGCAATGGCAAGAGCATCCGCAGCATCATCAGGCTTTGGAATCACTTTCAAATTCAACAGCATCTTTGTCATGTACTGAACCTGACGTTTTTCCGCCTTACCTGTGCCAGTTATCGCCTGCTTGATTTGTATTGGAGTATATTCATAAAGCTTACCACATTCTTGTACAGCTGTACAAATAATAACACCTCTAGCTTCTGCAACAGCAATACCAGTTGTAGTATTGGTGTTGAAGAACAATTCTTCAACAGCAACAGCTTCTGGTTTGTATTTTTTGATCAAAGCTTTCATTCCGTCTTGAATGAGAGCAAGTCTGGTTGGAAAAGCCTCTGTTTTATGCGTTTCGATAGCTCCGTAGTCAACAAGCGAGCATTTGCCTGTTTTAATATCTTTGTCTATAACTCCATATCCAACAATAGCATAACCCGGGTCAATTCCTAAAATAATCATACATTACCTCTTAAATATAATATATTTAATTAATATATAAGTCAAATGTTTTAAAAAACTCACTAAAAAACAGCAAATTTAACCACATATATAAACTCTATTACACAAGTCCCCACAAACCTTTTAAGATAAGATTTACATACCACTATTTCAGGGTTTAGTTTATGTTTTACTCAAGACTATCCCCAAATCTTTTTAAGACAAGATTTGCATACTAGAGCAAGAAACAAAAAAATCTAGGCACGGGTTATATTGACATATTACCCTGTCTAGATTATATTACCACTATTTCAGGGTTCAGTTTATGTTTTACACAAGGCTAAGCCACAAACCTTTTAAGGCAAGATTTGCATACTAGAGCAAGAAACAAAAAAAATCTAGGCACGGGTTATATTGACATATTACCCTGTCTAGATTTTTTGCAGATTTCTGAACTATAGTGTGCGAAGCTTGCCTTAAAAACTGAAATTAGTTTTTGCGACTCCTCTTCTGAGCAGCTTCCGACTTCTTCTTACGTTTAACGCTTGGCTTAACATAAGCTTCTTTTTTACGAATATCGCCTATGATACCATCTTTTTGGCATTTACGTTTAAATCTTTTAATAGCACTTTCTAAACTTTCGTTCTCGCCTACTTTAACGGTTGACATTGCTTTCACCTCCTCAAAAGAAAAGTTAATTTACTTGAAGATAATAACATTTTTCTTCTACCAAAGTCAATGGTTTTAACAAAAAAAATCAATCGAGCCTAAACTTAGCCTGAGCTTTTTCAAAGTCCATATTCTCTTGTTTTTTTAGCTCGTTTATAATGTTTACTCCGTCATCCTTTGTCCTTGGAATAATATGCACATGGAAATGATCCACAAGCTCTCCAACAACAAACAAATTGACACTATCACATCCAACATTATCAACAAAATGTTTACTGACTTTTTGCACTGCTTGCATAACTTTTTCTAGGTACTTTTTATCCACTTCTAAGATATTTTTAAAATGCACTTTAGGCACTACAAGAGTGTGCCCAAACACATCCCCCGCAATATCTAAAAATGCATACGCATACTTATCTTCATAAATTTTATAGCTTGGAATTTGTTTATTTACAATTTTACAAAAAACGCAATCGTTCATGATAATTTACTCCTTTTTAAAAACTTTTTAACAATTTTAAGTTAAAATTGCAGTAAAATTGTTAATAACTTGCAGTTTTTGGCATTTTCTAATTGATTTTTTCTGCTTTTATATTTGCCTTGCAAGCACGCCATCTTGATAAATTGATAGCAATTTTACTTTAATTTGGTCGTTTAGTTTTATGGTTTTATCTTCTTTAATATAGCATTTTATATAGTTTTCTGTGTGCCCAATAAAGTATCCATTTTTATTGGTTTCTACTATAACCTCATATGACTTATTTAAACATCTTTCTAAAAATTCTCTTTGCATTCTAACATCAAGCTCCGCCAATTTTTGACACCTTTCTTTAACATTAGTTGCTATGTTTTTCATTTTTGAAGCTACCGTTCCGCTGCGTGTTGAATAAGGGAAAATATGCATTTTTGCAAACTTACATTTGCTTGCAAAATTATAGCATTCTTCAAAGTCCTCTTCTGTTTCAGTCGGGAAACCAACAATAATATCTGTTGTGATTGCCGGAGTATCAAAATATTTATTTATAAGCTGTACTTTTTTAAAATAC